>NZ_JAMYSG010000023.1:0-125771 GCF_040321815.1 Mesorhizobium sp. M0239 | reverse complement strand
CCGGCCTCAAACCCGAGCCGCAAGGCACCCCACATTGGCCTGACCCTCCCTCCTTGCCCCTATAACTTAATAACGCAACGGGCCCGCAAGGGGGGAGATTGGCCGCTTCATCGGCAGCGCTCTTCCTGCAATGTCGAAGATTGGCGAAAGCAGAGACAACAACCGATCTCCCCCCTTGCGGGGGAGATGTCCGGCAGGACAGAGGGGGGTGTGAAGGATCGCCACCCGTTATTATTGGCTAGACTAACCCACCCCAAGAGGCTCTTCTAGGCGCACCCCTCACGCTCCCGGAGGCACGCCATGCCGCTCACCCGCAGAACACTGATCGCCGCCAGTCTTTCCATCACCTTCGCCCTGGCGCCGTTGACGGGCGTCTTCGCCGCCTCGCCGGCGCCTGCCAAGGGCGAGCACGGCATGGTGGTGACGGCCCAGCATCTGGCGTCCGAAGTCGGCATCGAGGTGCTGAAAAAGGGCGGCAATGCCATCGATGCTGCGGTTGCCGTCGGCTATGCGCTCGCGGTCGTCTACCCCAATGCCGGCAATATCGGCGGCGGCGGCTTCATGACCATCCGCTTCAAGGACGGCAAATCGACCTTCCTCGATTTCCGCGAGCGGGCGCCGCTGTCGGCGACAAAAACCATGTATCTCGACAAGGACGGCAAACCGGTGAAGGGGGCCAGCCTCGACGGCTATCTTGCGGTCGGCGTGCCGGGTTCGGTGGCTGGTCTGGAGATGGCACGCGAAAAATACGGCAAATTGTCCCGCCAGGATCTGATGGCGCCGGCAATCGGCTATGCCAGGGACGGCTTCATCCTCAACCAGGGCGACGCCGCCTCTTTTGCCGGCAGCGCCGACAGGCTGGCGAAGGACCCCGCGGCCGCCGCCATCTTCCTGAAACCCGACGGCAAGCCCTATGGCATCGGCGAGCGGCTGGTCCAGCCCGACCTCGCGGCGTCGCTCGCCGCCCTTTCCGAAAAGGGTCCGGATGCCTTCTACAAAGGCGCCATCGCCGATGCCATCGTCAAGGCCAGCGGCGCCAAGGGCGGCATTCTCGCCAAACCGGATTTCGAGCAATATGCGGTGCGTGAGCTCAAGCCCGTGACCTGCACCTATCGCGGCTACGAGATCACCTCCTCGCCGCCGCCCAGCTCCGGCGGCGTCATCATCTGCGAGATACTCAACGTTCTGGAGGGCTATCCCTTATCCTATCTCGGTGCCGGTTCTGCCGAGACGGTCCACGTCATGATCGAGGCGATGCGCTACGCCTATGTCGACCGCAATTCCGCGCTCGGCGATCCCGATTTCGTCGACAATCCGGTCTCGAAATTGCTTGATAAGGCCTATGCCAAGGAAATCCGCGACAAGATCGACCCGTTCCGGGCCGGCGTGTCGCAGGATCTGATGCCGAAGGGCTTTGGCGAGAGCAAGGAGACGACGCATTATTCGATCATCGACGATGAAGGCAATGCGGTCGCGGTCACCTACACGCTGAACGGGTCCTTCGGAGCCGGCGTCGTCGCCGACGGCACCGGCATCCTGCTCAACAACGAAATGGACGATTTCACCCAGAAACCCGGCGTGCCCAACCTCTACGGCCTGGTCCAGGGCGAGGCCAACGCCATCCAGCCGAAGAAGACGCCGCTGTCGTCGATGAGCCCGACCGTGGTCGCCAAGGACGGCAAACCGTTCATGGTCATCGGCAGCCCGGGTGGCTCGCGCATCATCACCATCACGCTGGAAGCGATCGTCAATGTCATCGACCACGGCATGAACATCCAGGAGGCGATCGACGCGCCTCGCATCCACCATCAATGGCTGCCCGACAAGGTTTATGTCGAGCCGTTCGGCCTGTCGCCGGACACAGAAAAGCTGCTGGCCGGCATGGGATATCACCTCGATCTCGCTGACCAGACCTGGGGTCAGGCGGCCGGCATCCTGGTCGGCGGCAAGAGCCTGGCGGAAATCGAGAAAGGCGGCGGCGCGCGCTACAACGGCGCCATCGACAGCCGCGCGGCCTCTGGCGAGGCGCTCGGATACTAGGCGAAACCCCAAAGGGTCTGGTGCGATCCCTTGGAATTGAGCACCGGCTTAGAAGGCCGGTGCTGGACCTTGTGTCTTCTGGCTCACAAGACCAGCGTGAGGGTGGACGCAACCAGCATCAAGGCGGCAATGCCGACGAACAGCGCATAGATACGCGGCCGGTCGAGCAGCAGCGCGTTTCCGGATATCCAGGCGGACGTGGCGCCGCCAAGCGCGAAGAGGAAGCCGTTGCGGTGCCCGAAGACCATTGATGCGGCCATCAGCCCGCCAATGATCAGCGCACCGAACACGATGATCACGGCAACGGCATATCTCTCGAAATCATTGCCGCTACCCATGCTCGGGCCGATTGCGTTCAACGTCGGCAGGTCGTCCGGATCGAAGGGGTTCGTCGACCCGTATTCGTCTTGACCGGCAGGCTCTCGCATCATTCGTTCTCCGTATAGCGGCAACAAATCATCAAGCCTTGCCGAGTGCAACCCGATCGCGCTGCCTTGATGCGTTCGACCGGTCCTTGACGTCTTCAGGCGGCGGCTTGCTGCCGGCTTTTTTGGTTCGTTCCTTGGCCGTCTTTGGTCTCTCAAGCAATCCAGGAAACGGCTGCCCAAAGGCGACCGTGGCTTCGTCTATCATGGAATGCCTTCGTGGAGGAAAAATGATGCGAGGCGCGGATTGGGCTTCGCGGGCCGTGATTTTTTGGCGGCCACATCGCACAGCGCTGTTGTACGGGCGAATCGCCTTGCGGCCAAGCGGCGGCTGCGCCTGGCATGCGGTTGCGTAAAAGTTGACTTGTCAGGCCACCAAAATGTTGACTATTTAACTCATGTTTCATAGTCAACCGGGCAGTGGTCACTGGAGACCGTATCCCGAAAAGCAGGGCACGCCGCATTGCAGAGAGACCGAGAGCCCCAGTCGAGAGCCGCGTCCGATCACTTGCGCAGCCGAATGACCCGGCGCCAGGCGCTCGGGCTTTTCACGCTGCCGTTCGCCGGCATGGGGTTCTCCACGGCTGAAGCCCGTCCGTTGCGCATAGTCTGCCTGGATGACGGGTTGACCGAGACCTTGCTCATGCTCGGCGTCAGCCCGGTCGCCATTGCCGATCGGGAGGTCTGGGAGAAATGGGTGGTCGAGCCGCGGCTGCCGCCTGACATCGCCGATGTCGGCACGCTGCTCGAGCCCAATCTTGAATTCCTGCAGCAGCTCAGGCCCGACATCATCCTGTCCATGCCGTATCTCGACGGCATCAAGCCGCTGCTCGAACGCGTGGCTCCGGTGACGACGATCGGTCTCTACACCGAAGCCGGGCAGCCCTATCAGCGCGCCGTCGAGGCGACGCGCCAGCTCGCCGGGCTTGTCGGCAAGGAAAGCGAAGGCGAAGCGCTGATCGCAGCGACAGACGCGTATTTTACGGAGCTTCGCCAGCAACTGGCGCCGCTGTCGGCACGGCCGATCTATGTCGTCAGCTTCCTGGACCCCCGCAATGTGCGCGTCTACGGCGCAAAGAGCCTGTTTCAGGAGGTGTTCGACCGCATCGGGCTCAGCAACGCGTGGACGGCCGAGACCAATTACTGGGGGTTTTCGACCGTCGGTATCGACGGGCTCGCAACATCCAGCGATGCGCGCCTCGCCTATCTCGAACCCTTGCCTGAGGGCGCCGGCGGCACGCTGACCGAAAGTCCGGTCTGGAACGCCATGCCCTTCGTGCGCAACCGCTCGATCATGCGCCTTCCTGCCGTCCTGATGTTTGGCGCGCTTCCATCCGCGCGCCGTTTTGCTCGGGTCCTGGCGTCGGCGATGACCGCGGAGGCCGCCCATGGCTGAGGATGCCGCGGCCGTCACTCAAGAAGGAAAGCTTGCGCCGTCGGGCCGCGCCTTGCCATGGGGCTCTCTTGGCAATCAGCCGGTAGGCGCGATCCTGCTTTGCGCGGTGCTGCTCGCGGCGGCGCTCGCGGCAACCGTCTCGAACCTCACCGTGCAGCTGCCATCGGCGCTTTGGCTCCAATCGCTCGCCGCCCCCGACATTGATGATATGCGGCAGGTGCTCGTCCACTACGCCTTCCTGCCCAGGCTTGCCGTCAGCCTTTTATGCGGTGCGGCGCTCGGGCTTGCCGGAACCGTCCTGCAGCAGGTTCTGCGCAACCCGCTTGCCTCGCCCGAAACGGTCGGCGTCTCGGCGGGCGCCTATCTGGCGCTGGCACTAGCAACGCTTCTGTCACCGTCGCTGCTTGCCTTCGGCCGCGAATGGGTGGCGCTGGGCGGCGCATTGGTTGCCCTTGCCGCCGTCATCGCTCTGTCCTGGCACAAAGGCCTGTCACCGCTTTCGGTCGTGCTGGCGGGGCTTGTCGTCAGTCTCTATGCCGGCGCTATCGGCGCTGCCCTCATTGTGCTGCGGCATGAATGGTTGGCCGGCCTGTTCATCTGGGGCGCCGGTTCGCTGGGCCAGCAGGACTGGTCGACGACACTGTGGCTGTTGCCACGCATCGGCAGCGCGGCGCTGGCGATCTTCCTCATGGTGCGGCCGCTGGCCCTGCTTGGTCTCGACGATGAAGGCGCGCGCAGCCTTGGCGTGCCGCTCGGCGCCTATCGCTTCGCAGGACTGGCGGCCGCGGTCGCCCTGATCGCGTTTGTCGTTGCCGCTGTCGGCGTCATCGGTTTCGTCGGCCTGGCCGCGGCGACGCTCGCGCGCATCGGCGGTGCCCGGCGGCTGGGCCAACAACTGGTGATGGCGCCGCTGATCGGCGGGGCGCTGTTGTGGACAGCCGACCAGGCCGTACAGATCGCCACTGGACCGCAAGGCGACCTGCTGCCGACCGGAGCGATCACAGCACTTCTCGGCGCGCCTCTGCTTCTCTGGCTGCTGCCGCGCCTTGCTCTTGGCTCGGAAGTCCCGACCTTGATGGCCGCGCGCCTGCCGCGCGCAAGCCGGCCCGGCCTTATACTGACGGCGATCGGCCTGGCCCTGCTTTTGCTGCTCGGGCTGGCCCTGCTCTATGGACCGGGTCCGCATGGCTGGACCTTCGCCTTCGGCGACGAGCTGCAGCCTTTGCTGTCGTGGCGGTGGCCTCGCGTGCTTGCCGCGCTGAGCGCCGGGGCGATGCTGGCGCTTGCCGGGCTGATGATGCAGCGGCTGACCGGCAATCCGATGGCCAGCCCGGAAGTGCTGGGCGTCAGCGCCGGTGCCGCCCTTGGCATGATGGTGGCGCTGTTTGCGCTCTCCGATGCCGGACGTCCGGTTCAGACGGCGGCGGCAACCATCGGCGCCTTCGCCGCTTTGCTGGTGACGCTGGCGATCGGCCGCCGTGCCGCCTATGCGCCGGAGCGGCTGCTGCTCGCCGGCGTTGCCCTGACTGCCTTGTTCGACGCGCTGATCCTGGTGCTCACCGCCACCGGCGATCCGCGTGCCATGCTGCTGCTCAACTGGCTGACCGGTTCGACCTATGGCGTCGATGTCGGCGGCGCCTTGCTCACCGGTGGCATCGCCGTCTGCCTCTTCGCGCTCGCGCCTTTCTTCATGCGTTGGCTCGACATCCTGCCGCTTGGCCCCGCCGCCGTGCAGGGCCTTGGCATTGACCTGAAGAGGACGCGGCTTTTCGTGCTGCTGGTGGTCGCGGCACTCACCGCAGCCTCGACGCTGATCGTCGGTCCGCTGACCTTCATCGGCCTGATGGCGCCGCACCTTGCCCGTCGCTTTGGCCTTTCCCGTGCGCTGCCGCAGGCCATTGGCGCGGTGCTCGCCGGCGCGCTGATCATGGTCGCCGCCGACTGGATCGGCCGCACCGCCATCTTCCCGCGCCAGATCCCGGCCGGTCTCGTCGCCACACTGATCGGCGGCCCGGTGCTGATGTGGCTGCTGCGCCGCCGTTGACTTTTTTGTCCCTCTGGAGATATCCATGTCCAAGTCGATGGCGGCGCCAGCCTTGATTGCCGACACCACGATCCACGACTTCCTCCCGGCGCATGGCGGCGCCGCCTGGCGGATATTCCTGCATGTGCCGTCCGGGCCGGTGCCCGAGGCCGGCTGGCCTGTGCTCTACATGACCGACGGCAACGCCGTCATCGGCACAGCGGTCGACGCCATGCGCGCGCAGGCCTTCTATCCAACGGGCACCAATGTCGGCTGGGGCGTCATCGTCGCCATCGGCTATCCCGTCGAGGGCGCCTACGACCCGTTGCGCCGCTCATGGGATCTCGGCCCGCCGCCGGGCAAGACCTACCCGCCCTTCTACGAGGGCACGCCCGAAGTTCGGACGGGTGGGGCAGCGGAATTCCTTGCCTTCATCGAAGACAAGCTCAAGCCATGGGTCGCCAGTCGGGTCACGGTCGACACAAACCGCCAGGCGCTTTACGGCCATTCTTTCGGTGGCCTGTTCGCGCTCTATGCCCTGTTCACGCGGCCGTGTGCCTTCCAGACCTGGATGGCGGCGAGCCCCGCCCTCTATTGGGAAGAGCGTGCCATCGACCGCTTTCTCGAAACCTTCGAGGCCGCCGTTCCCGCTGGTTTGGCGGCGACCATGATCCTGTCGGCCGGCGAGTACGAGACCGAGAAGCTGGCGCCGTTCCAGATTGGCGCCGAGGACGAGGAAAAGCGCCTGCGGCAGAAGAAGGTGACACGCACCGACGAATTCGCGCGGGCAATGGCGCAGCGGCTTGATGCTCTCCCGGGCGTGCGCGCGCGCTTCGAGCTGCACGCCGGCGAGAACCACATGTCGATCCTGCCGGTCACGGTCAATCGCGCGGTTCAGGCAGCGTTTGCGGTCAGGGCTTGCGACTAACGGCCTTCACCTCTCAACGCTGCGATGGCTTGTTCCCGTTGTGCGGCTGCGTCCGCGTCCATAGCGCCAAAACGCAGGGCACAGCGGAATTTTTCCCCGGGTACGACGCGAACCAGGCGGCCTCTTTCCTTGGCCGCAAGATAGCCGTCTGGTTCGGCGGTGGCCGGCAACACGAGGCCAAGTGCGTCCTGGTCGGCGCCGCGCGTGATCCAGCGGACGGCATAATTGAGCTCGTCGGGGCGAAAGCTGACGAAATCCGCCGTACGGTCCGGATGGACCTGCAAGGCGTGCGCCCAGCCCTGGAGGTCCGCCTTAGCCCTCATCGTCAGCACGAGTTCTGGGTCGATCGGCTCGCCCTTGGTCAGCAGGCGATGCCGCGAAGGATCGGCGACAACGGCATCGCGGTAAGCAAGGTAGCTTTCGCTCGGTGTGAAAAAGGGCGGCAGCGTCTGGCGCACGACAATGTCCGCGGAATCATCCGCTACGGTGTCGACCAGGCGCCCGCCGTCGGCCGGCTTGAAATTGATGTGCGCCAGGTACATCAACTCCATGGCCGAGCGTTTCAGGTTCTCGATCACGATGTCGACTGCGACGCTGCTGGCATCGAGTTGCAGCCGTACGGTCGGCTCCATCACATAGTCATGGCTGAAAGCGACGGTCTGTCGGCAGCGCCCCGTCAGCGCCATGAAGGGTCCTTCGGAATTGCTGCCGGCGATCAGTTGCACGTCCTGATAAGGCGCATTGGGCAGATCGCCGTGAAGCGGGTGACGGTCATCCGGGCCAGGATTTCCCATTGCGGTAGCGCCGCAGTGAATGAAGAACGCGCCGTAGTTGGAAAGATAGTCCCGGGTCGCGACCGGCTCATCGAACATCGAGCGCATGGTCAGGGAGCGGCCGAGGAAGGTCACGTCCCATATCTGCTGTCCTTGGAACGGCAGCATGACGATTTCGCCCTTCGCGTTGCTGATCCGAAGCCCGGCAACGCCGGATCGATAGCGAAAGGCGGTGGCGACAAGCCCGCGATAGCGCGCGACGATGGTTTCCGACGGGCCGAACTGCTCGGGCACGAGGTCGACGAAGACGTGATCGGAGTGGTCCAGATGCATTGTTTCGACCTCTATCTTCCGCAAGTGTGCGTGCCGATAGTCGCAGGAAACATCTGGAAATCAACGGCAGCACGCCTCACAGCTTCTGCCAGGACGGCTGGTGGAAAAGTCTCTTCGCGCCCTCCTGGGAGAGCGCTCGAAACTGCAAGCTTGCCAGGCAATATCCCGCGATTGCCTATCCGCGAGCCGGCGGCAGCTCGAACAAAGTGGCGCCATTCTCCCGGCCGCGCTCGACATAGCCGATAACGCCAAACCATCTTGCGACATCCGGCCCCTGCAGCCAGCTGCGCGAGTGGATGGCGAGGTTGCCGGCGAGCGCCTGGATGTGCCGGATATGCCGCTTGCAGAAGCGAACGGTCGCGGCACGGAAGAAGTCCTCCCGTGCGGCGAACAGCGTGTCGGCGGCGTCGCTGTTCTCATGCCAGGCGATAATCGCCACGGCCTTGTCGCCCTCGACAAGCGCGTGCGCGCGGCCTTCCTTCAAATTCATCATCAGATTGTCGTAGGCGATCTTGCTGTCCTTGCCGGCCGCCACGTATTCGTCCGACATCCGCTTGGACAGACCACGAAAGACATCCTCCAGATCCCCAAGCGTTGCTGCGCGTGCTCTCATTTCACCTCCTGCAGCCCCGGCAGGCAGTTTGCCCTAGGGTTGAGGGGTGGCCAAGCAAATTAAATCCGCATGCAGGCAGAAGAGCGCAAACTTGTTTCGGCCAATGATGCTTGCGGTGACCGGTTGGCCAGCTTTTATGGCCACCCTGCTGGCCGTCACCAAGCGGCAGATATTTTGGCTGCGACTCCCGGTGAGCCGACGCCTTGCACACAGCGCCCACGCGGCCAGATTAGCGGCCGGCCGGGGGATGCAGCCTTGTGTCGAGAGCAAAAGTTTCCTGGAGCTTCAGCGCATAGGTATCTGTCGCTACGCTTGCCACGAAGATCAAGTTCCAGCTATGTGAAGAGACCGCACTCGGTATCGCCACCACGCGATGGCCCATCAGAAGGTCATCCCCGAATGCCTGCTGACCCGCGCTTGGTATGCCGGGGCGCAGCCAGTTCGGATTGGGCACGCTTGCAGGATCGACGACATGTATAGCCGATGCATCGCTGATGACAGCGGCTGTTAACGTGTGAGGAACTGTGTCGAGGGCGCGAAAACCCTTATGTACGGCGACTTCGAGGATAGCCGTGGCGGGATCGATCGAGCAGTACACAGCTCTTACGCCCTTGCTGTTCCAGCGGCCGCCTACCCGATAGGCACCTTCGCCACTATTCCATGTCGCGGCATGGACGGCCTGGTCAAGCCGCCACGCGATGAGTTCCGTTCCTCCGAGCGCTATTGGCAGAGGCGTCATGCATAGACGCCGTATTCAAGCCGTTCGAGATAGTCTTCGACCAGTTCCACGCCGGCGGGAGTGCCCAGAAGATCGATCGGACGGCGCTGGTCAAGACCGATCGCCGGGCGCTCCAACCATTGCTCAGCTTCCGCCTGCGTGCCGAGGACATCCGTCGCCTTCGCCAGGATCTCTGCGAATTTCCAAGTCCGTCCGCTTTGCTCTTGGCTAAGAGGCTTGGATGGAGCGTCTTTGCGGCGCTGCCAGGTTCGCAGGCTCATACCAACCGCCTTTTCGAGGGACGCCGTCTTGTCAATGAAGACCAGTTGTCCGACGAGATGGTTTAGCGCTGAGGCCGGCAGGCCACTTAGAAGCAATTCATGCGCATCAAGTGCGCTGGTCAATCGACGCGACAGTATACGAGAACCGCCGAGCAGTGCCTCCACTCGTTGGAGACCGCCGTCTCTCGCTTCCGTAACGACCTTATCCGCCGTAGTCGTCATGTGCGCCTCCTGTGTCAACTGTCGCGTAAAATATGACAGTTGACGGTGGTGATTTCAAGTGGGCAGCGGGCGCGCTTGAACCCAGTCCGGGAAGATATGACCGGGTGCGCGGCGTCGGTAGCCAGATGATTAGAATTAAGGGCGGAAAGGCGGTCGTATTTGACTTAGTGGGCAGGGTCTTAACGGCGCGCAAGGCGGCTAAGCGTCTAACGGTTAAGTCAGTGATATTGTTTGGAAAATGGTGCCCAGAGGCGGAATCCAAGTGAAGAAAATCCCGTTTTCCTTTCAGAGACTTATACGAAGGCTAGTCGCATCTGCTACCAACAGAAATACCAACAAAATATTTCTGTGGATTGGTTCGGTTCCTGCTATTTCTCTCAATGCCTCGCACCTGCACCTTGTCTCTTCCGGTTCGGTCTAGATCCTTCTTGGGTTATTTATCATCATGCAGGGGGTCGAGTGAAGACCACGGCTGCCCAAGACCACTCAATGAGAACGGATGGCCGCTTGCGGCCCAAATGCGCCTGATGTCGGTCGTTCATTCGCTGTGCAAATGGTCCCAAAAGCCGCCGTCGTCTAAGCTAACCCGCTACGTCGCGCCTTACTTGCACGCCCTACTTTCAAGCGCTCTTCGTACTCCTTCCAAGCCATATAGTCTTCCTCGTTGTCAAAATCGGGCTGTGAGAAATCGGTGAGTTCATCGCAGCTTAAACAGTGAAACATCTGCGATGCGTCCTGAAAGTGCATGCCGCACAAGCAGCCACAAAACGGGCAGCACTCTTCAAGCTCGAGGTTGCTCCAGTCCCAGACGCCGAGATATTCAGGTGAGCCGTCACGATCGTGACCGACGACTTCAAAGGCATCTGCATTCCTTTTCGACGAAACCCTTGATGCCCGCGCGTTTCAGATCCTCGAGAATGTCGGCGGGTTGAAGGTAGAACCACTCTCTCGCGCTACTCCCTCCATGCCGGCCAATGTTATGCGCTGCATATTTCTCGTGGAGCCGCCTTTCCGTTTCGGCCTCATTCTCCGCTTCGATCCACCCCACTACCTTTAGCGGGCGCGAGCTGCCGGTCTGTAAGGCACCTCGACGACCTCTAAGGTTCGTCGCGCGACCGATCTTCATCCGCCAATCGGCGTTATTCTCCTCGAGGATGAAATAAAGGGGCATCGCTAATCGCCTCCCATGTCAAACAAGCTACGCGGCTCTTACGCACTCACATGTTAGACGTTAAGGTAGAATTTTCGTGCGCCCCGAAAATCGGCGGGGTATGCCCATCCTCTATCCGGCCGCCGCGCTTCACCATTCAATAGGCCGCACTGCAGGGGTCAGCGTGTAGGGTGTGCGCAGATATTGCATCCTGACTGCGAGATCCAACGATTTATGATAGTATTCCCGAAACGTCGCTGGCGGGCCGGGGAATGAGTTATGACTACGATGAGCGTAAGTGGTTTTTTGAACGCCGTACTGACAAGACGATAATTAGTAAACGTATTCCTGGAATGGCTCCCGGCCAGCATCTGCGTATCGCTACACACATCGTAGAAGGAGAGGCCGGCCTCGTATTTGGAACGATAAAGGACGAAGTCGTCCTCCGCCGAACGCCGGCCGGAAGATACGAGCTAAAGGCCACGTTCCTTGAGGACGATCGATCGATCTCATCGCTGACTATTCAGAAACATCTTAGTCGGACAGGACCGCACGATAAGCAGCATTTCACGCTGGTCGGGCCGGAGATCAACACGCTGATCGGGTTCCCCGCAGGCCTTGAGACCATACCGCTCGACGACGCGTCAAAGGTTCACGTATCGGATGATGTGGTGCGCGACCTGGTGCTTAACCAGGCGCAAGCACGTCGCATCTTCGAGAAGAATTCCGACGTTTTCCTCGAACTGGCCCAGAACGAGGAAGTGGCAAGAGATTTGGTTGCACTCGGATATCGCCGAAAGCAGCTCGCTCACTTCGATCGACTGCTTAACGACAACGCATTCTTCTCCGCAGAACGGCAACGGCTCGGGTGCCGACCGGAAGACGTGTGGCAACGCTTCTTCGAGGCCAACACATGGATATTTGGGCACGGCCTGTCGTACCAGTTTCTTTCTTAGCTTAACGAGAGGAAACTGGAACAGATTGTGCGCGGTAACACGCTTGATGGCGCTGGAAAACGCGTCGATGGATTAATGAAGACCCGCGGCATTATCGGTTCACTGTGTTTTGTGGAGATCAAGCGGCACGACACGCCGCTTCTGGCTTCTTCGCGCTATCGCCCGGATACTTGGCAGCCTTCGTCCGAGCTTACCGGTGGCGTTGCACAGATGCAGGCAACGGTTCATGGTGCCGTCGAGCAGCTGGGATCTCTTTTGACGCCCAGCTCCGCGGACGGCGACCCGACCGGTGAAGCGCTATCAACATCGAGCCGCGATCCTGTCTCGTCATCGGTTCGCTGGCCGAATTTCAATTTGATCGTGGGACGAATCTCCCGAAGTTTCGCTCATTCGAGCTTCACCGGCGCCACACCAATCGCCCAGAAATTGTCACGTTCGATGAGTTGTTGGAGCGCGCGAGGTTCATCGTGGAACATGGTCCAGAGCAGATGGATCAAGGTTGATTGTCAACAGGGATGCTGCGTGTAGTGCAGGCCTCCGCTCACCGCGCTTGACTACCCATAATCCGACCTACCCGTGGTCGCCTGCTGACGCGCAACTTTTGGCTGTTAGAAGCCGACACGCCAGCTCAGGCCCACCCCATCGCGTTGCGAATGTCTCGGATACTTCAAACCAGCTGCCGTCATTGCCTGCACCATGGTTCTCGACCATGCAGGAACATTCGCAATCGTGCCCAGTTGCGTTGAGGCAAGCAGGGGAACATTTCTCCTGCTCGCGGTACGGCTGAATAATGTAAACGCTGCGGTAGCGTACAAGCGCGCGATCGACGAAATCATTTAGCCAGGCTTTCGGCAAGTCCCAGCAACGCAGCTCCTCGATCCATTCCGGGCGATGCCGGCGTTCATTGCGCAGCCACTTGCGATTGCCTTCTCCGTAGGGCAACCGCACCCGTAATTTCTCGCCCTTACCGATGCGTCGCAAGATGACCGGGATGGCTTCTTGATTCCACACCCGCTTCAGCTGCGCGTCGTCGAACAAAAGGTCCATGTCATCTTTCCCCGAGCGGCCGTTATAGTACGCGTTCGTTGTGCCGCAAGCGAGGTCGCCCTGGCTGGCCTTGCGCCTTGCAGGAACGCGATGCGGTCGTCGAGCGCTGGCCTCGCGAGGAGGTCGCGCCGACCTATGGCCGCGTGAGGGCCGATCCAAGCTGCGGCATCGCTGCCGCTGACGCGCTCGCGGACCATGTGAAACCGCGCGAAGTCATCCTTTTGCCCGAGACCCGACACCCTCATTGCCGAATGCGGTGCAGCCGAAAAAGCTTCTCGAAGAAATCCGTGATCCTCGCCTCGGCACCGCTACCGACCAGTTCATTCGCGCCGAACCGGTAGACCTCATATCCTGCAAGGCGCAGTTCACGGTCAGCCGACACCATGTCGGCATAGACATTCAATGATGGGAGGTCGTTTTCCGAGAAATGGTGCTTGCCATCGACCTCGATCACGATGCGTTGACGGTTGCGAAGTAACATAAGGAAGTCCATGCGCTGACGCGGCAGAGGCAGTCGATGACGCAGGGTCTTCACCACTGCAGGGTCATAGTGAAGATAGACTTGCGGCAGGAGTGCGGGCAACTCCTCGCCGAGGGCGGAGCGATAGGACTTGAAGTAGGTCGCGAAAAGCTTGCGTTCCGCGTCCGAGGCCAGCGATTCCTGAAGGCGCGCCCCGAGTTTTGCGGCATCTGCTCCCGGCGCAACCTCGCCCCACCAGGCGACGAGCTCCGACCACAGAAGTCCGCTCGCGCCGATCGGCCGGTCGTAAACAAGGCAGCTCTCTTCGCCGGACAGTATGACGATGTCGTTGTTGATCGCATCGGCGAAGCCGATCTCCGGCTTTGGTCCCCGCGAGGCAAAGATCAGGTTCTTCGGCCTGCCACCGACCCCGCGCACAACAGAGCGAAAACTGAAGAGCGGATGACCGGAGATTTCGCCATCCTGGGCCAGCTCATATCCATCCCGCGAAAGGACCTTGTTCAGGGCATGGACCGTCTTCGCCTGCTCATCGCCAGATCGGGAAAGGGGGTGAACAGCCTGTTCGAGCAAAGCGCCGAACCTGGCCCTTGAACAATCGAAGGCCCCGATCTTTCCAAAAAGGTCTTCCACCGACCAGTCGCCGGGATGTTGATCCATGTGCCGGATGATCTGGTCGCGCAAGCTCGGGCCCTTGCTTCCGAAGAAGGCTTCAAATGGAGAGGAAAGCGGGAAGTAGACCTCGATCACTTCAACGGTGCTGCGCTCGCCAGCGAGATCGTCGCCGAGGATCCGCGCAACGTCTCGCCGTGTGATCTGCGTCAACGGCGGCTCGGCCGCCTCGAGCACCTTGCGGCCCGCTTCATCGAGCGGGATGTCATCGCGGGCCGCAGCGAATTTGAGCGCCAGCTGAGCCAACTCTTCCTGCGTGAGCTTCTCGAGCGCAGCTTCGACACGCTGCCGCTTCGAGTAGCCCTCCGGAGCTGGCACGACCAGCCCGGCGATCCGTTCCGGCTCTTCGCTCGATTGCGTGTGGCCCATCCCGTGCAGAAGCCCGAAGACAAGCCCGTAGAGGTCATCCGCCACGCCCCGTCCCCTTCAGGATAACGCGCACGAATGCAAACATCCGCGTAAACAGGTAATCGACATGATCCGGAGAGATCAGCACCTCCTGCGTCGTCTCGGAATGACGAATGCGGAAGCTGTTCCCGATCGTCGTCAGCTCGGCAGCCTCCCGGCCAAGAGCGTTCCGGAACCCAGAGTCCTGAGTGGCGACGCGGTCCAGCAGCGCATCGGCCTGGGCGCGCTTATTGGCGCCGGGTTCCAGCGTCTTCAGCCGTTCAAAAGCATCCCACAGCTTCTCCAGCGCGTCCTGCCGGTTCTCGGGCTTTGGCGAGAGAAACCGTTGCCGAGCGGCTTCGAGCAGCCGGTCGGTTTCCGCATCGCCCGTCTGAAACATCGCCCAACCGAGCGCATTGGCGATCGGCTGGGGGAGGAGGCGGCGAGCCTGCCCGATCGGTGTTAGCTCATAAGCGACCGCGTTGCGACGAAACAGGAGATTCACGTCCGCCACAAATCGCGTGAGGCCAGCATCGCGGTTCCAGCTCAAGTGATGGTGGCCGAAGTAGGAGTGATAACTGCCCTTGATCGGTTCGCCCACGGCGCTGGCGCAAAACTCGAGCAGATCGAGGATCACCGGCGTATCGGGCACTTCGTTTGCGGAGAGCGGCCACAGAATCCACGGCACCTCGGCGCCCAGCACCCGGCTGAAGGCCTGAGCATCACATCCGTACGGACCGTTGCCGTCGGGACACTTTTCCGGAAAGCGCAGGCCAAACGAGCCGTCGCCGATCCTCGTCTGGATCAAGCTGTAAAGGCCAGCCCACAGACGCGCATCAATAACGTAAATGGTTGCGGGACGTGCTCCGTATTCCCGATCGGTAAAATAGGTCGACACCCTTTCCCCCATCATCGCTTCTCAGCACGGTTCTCCTCCTGGCAATGTCTGCGCATCGCTTGATCGGCGTCTCGAAGGCTCCGCGTGGTCCAGCAGCAGGCCGCTCCCCACCTCAGGAGGAAATTGCGAGGCGGTATTGTTAATTAACAGCAGTTGGAGTCAGCAGATCATTACGCTCTGCTCTCGATCTACAAAGGATGCGCATGTTTCACAAGCGGACAGGAAGCGCGGCGCGTGATGAAAGGCTTCAGCTTTGAATTCCAACCGGCCACCCGTAGAGAAACAACGGCGTTGAGCATTAACGGGCCTGCCCGAACGGCTGATTTTCCCCAAAGGCTGTCGTCGATAGATCGATGGGGTCGCCTGCCGAAGGGCATCTATCGGCTGGGCACGTCCTATAACCGGACAGTCCACTTGCGGCCCCAATCATACCGCCCCCACGGCCAGGGCATGGCATGCTGGACGGAAAGTCACTCTCGTTTGCTCCAGCCGATTGCGATGTTGCCACTGTTTGGCTCTCGGTTCGGTGCTCGTGCAAATTTGCAGCGGTTATTTTCGCTCTGTTTCCTGACGGACGTTGTCGACCACCACGACTGATTGGTCAGTTCTCGTGCGCAACCAACCCCTCCGCCGCTCGTTGGTTCGTTGCTTTGCGAGAATCTCCCCTTGGCCGTTCAATACCGTCGACCTCGATACGCAAGTTCGACTATGACCGTAACAACAGGGTACTCTCGGTTTGGTTTGTCGCCAGCGGGAAGCACTACGAGTTCTCGGACGTACCGCCTGAGATCTTTACCGCGTTCAAATCTGCCTTCGCCAAAGCCGTTATTTCAACGAGCACATCCGCAATCACTTCCGGCACCGCTTAGTCGGACCTGCGAGTTTCAAGGATTAGGGGCTTCTCGCCGCTGCGCGAGGCGCTAAATCGCCTGCAGGCCGAGCGGCTGGTGACGACGGAATCGCTGCGCGGTTTTCGCGTGGTGCCACTCTCTCTCGACGAGTTGCGCGATGCTATGTCGGTGCGCATGATGGTCGAGACGCAGGCGCTGCGCGCTGCGATCCGCAATGACGACGATGCCTGGGCGACGGGGATCGTCTCGTCGCTCTACGCCCTCAACGTCCAGGCTGGACGCACCGGACCTGAGGCTGACATCTGGACTCTCGAGGCGAGGCATTACGCGTTCCACCGCGCCCTGTTGGCGGCGTGCAAATTACCGTGGACGTTGGAATTCGCTTCGACCGCCTCCACGCGGCGACGGAGCGCTACCGCATCCCGATCCTTTTGGCCGCCTCGCACCCGGCCGGCCGCGACGTGCAAGCCGAACACAGCGCCCTAAGAAGAACTGGCTTAATCTTCTCGACGTGATTTCAAACCCCAGCGCATCCAGCACAAACTGTATCGATCGGAGCAAAGGCCGCGCCGCCTTTATCCAGTGATGGCTTACCGTGATTGCCGCCTCTGGCGCATCTGCAAACGGATGAAGGGGCGTGTGGTGAGCAATACGGTGTCCTCTCGATCGACTGACAATGCAGACCTCGATAGGCTCGAAGGCGAGGCCCGTTTGGCCGAAGCTAGAGCCAAGTTGCTCACGGCGGAACATGTAACGCAGGATGGCAACAAAAAGACATGGTGGAAGAATGGGCAACTCAACCTGTCAATCATTGGTGGTATCGTGACGATCATGGGCAATCTCGGGGTTGCCGCCTACAACGGTTATAAACGCGCTCTGAAGATAGATTGAAGGCCGTTAACGATCTCGACTTGCAGCGTGAAACGGCAAAGTCAGACCTGCTGTTAAGTGCCATGCGGACCAACGATTCGAAGGCGGCGCAACAGAACAACCTGTTTTTTATTGATTCTGGACTTATTGCAGACCCGGGCGACAAATTGAAAAAAGCAGTCACGAAGTACTTTCCGGTTTTGCCTGCCCCCAGCGGTGCTGTGCCATCCTTCCTCGACCCTTCTGACTACGCGCAAGCCTTCTGGCAGGTTTCCCTAGACGCCAGCCAGATGTCCATGATCGACAACGAAGCCAACAAGATCACGGCCGGGCGCCAGACATTCAAAACCGTAGCCAAAGCAACCCATGCCCCTTGGTACGTCGTGGGCGTTGTATGGATGTTGGAGACCGGAGGCGATTTCAGCACTCACCTTCACAACGGCGATCCGCTCACGGCCCAAACAGTTCATGTCCCCGCCGGACGACCGCTCCAGGGGCAGCCTCCGTTTACGTGGGAGGCAAGCGCGATCGACGCGATCAAGCTTTACAAATTGGACAACGCTGACACGCTCGACCTAGGCGACATGCTAGATCGGCTCGAGGGATACAATGGCTATGGCTACCGTCGCCATCAGGTGTCGTCGCCGTTCCTTTGGGCTTTCACGAGTGGCTACGCTGGTGGATCGTACGTGGCAGACGGCGTCTTTGCGTCAGATGTGAAATGGGCAAGACCGGGAGCCGTTGCCTTGCTGCGCCGTCTCCAGGATCGCAGAGCGATTAACTTGAAGGGGACAAACTAGACTGGCTAGCTGCTTCGCGCCGCTTATCCACACCGACATCAGCTTCGCGAGACAGTGTATTGGGCCTGTTGTCCTATTTGCATAGGGGCTGATTGAAATTGGCGGGTGGGATTACCGGCGTATGCGTGTTGTAGAGCCGGACTGACGAGATGGAAGAAGAAGCAAGGATGACGACCGGCCAGATTTGCATCGATGGAAACCACTCCCGTGGTGCTCATCAATCACCTTGCATGTTGCGCTGACATTGGGCCGCGCGGCCGACCTGTTTCAGGACAACGCCTGACGAGCAGGTATCGGTCTAGCCATCTTTCAGAATTTCGCCCCGATGGGACCTCTATGGTACCGAGGATCATCAGAAACGCAGATGCGGCACCCGATCGAAGTAGCAAGCCGAATATTACCCGAAAAAGCCTAAGCGAACGCGGATACCATGCTTTAAGAAAATTTGACTTGTGCATCGACCCGTAGCTGTCAAATCGAGCAATTGCTGTTATCAGAGTGTAGGCTAGGAAGATCGCGATCGGGGGAGGCGATGCCAACTGTAATTGTACCCGGCGCCAGCACTGAGGTTCGAACTCGGGTAGAGTCCCTCTTGGCCTCCCTCTTTGAGCAGGCATTAGGAATTGAGAGTCTAATCCTCAGCCCGATATGCGCCCACGTCCTGCTCGAATGCGCGAGGTATTTGCCGGAGAAGGTCAGAGAACGCGAAATACTTTCCACGTCGACTGTATTTTTGACAACCCTCCTTATGGCCCGCAGGCTTGCCACTACTGTTTCTGACGATGCCGAACGGTTGAGCGACGAGTTCGATCAATTACGCCGTTGGGGCGAGCTCGTTCGGGGGGGCTTCTCCAGTCGCCTCGACGCCGCGGCCGAGAGTTTCTTTCAAAAAATCCCTGTACCGGACATTGAGTTGTTCAGGGGGATCGCGCCGGCAACTAGCCTCGTGGGCGTCCGCCTTGGTCCCGGGTTGACACATGTCTTCCAGGCCTGCGGCAGCAAGCGAGAAGTAAGGCTAACGGATATCGTCCTGCGAAGTCTCGATGACCCGGAAGCTCGCCTGCCGACGCGTATCGAAGAATGGCAGTTGGGTGCCCTGGTGAGGGGGATGAAGGGAGTCGCGAAGACTAAGGCGGGGCGCATCCCAAGGATGGTCAGGGAGGCAGATGACAAAGAGTTGTCGCTTTTCGTTCAAGATTACGCAGAAGCTCTGGCAACAATCCTGCGCAGCGCTGAGGACGAATTCACTTTTGCCCTCTTTGGGCCATGGGGCAGCGGAAAGACCACGCTCACGCGGCTGCTGAAGCCTTTGCTAGAATCCCCGGAAGACTTCGTCACACAGACTGGAGCACCCCAACAACCGTTTGCTAAGCTGCGCTACGAGGTCGTAGGCCACAATGCCTGGAAGTACCGTCAGGCGCCTGAAGCATGGGTGTACCTCTACAAGAGCCTCGTCGAGCGTGCGGGGGCCAGCCTGCGCAGTTTCGATAGGATGGCTCTGGCGGCCAGAGCGTCCCATTTTCGCTATGGGCCATGGCCGCTCGTCGGCGCGCTGATGTCGCTCGCCCTATTGGCGATCCCTCTCAGCGCAACTTTGCAACTCGCAGCTGTACTGGGAGCCCTGATCGGGACAGGCGCGCTCGCTCACATGGCCGTAATCGCTCCCAAGGTGCAAACCAAGGTCAGAGCCATTTTCGCGAAGAACGCCAGGCTGAGCACTGGGCCGGAGCGGCTCGGTATGCTGGCATTGGTCGGGGAGGACGTGAAAGCGTTGCTGTCGGCTTGGACGAAGAAACCGCCCGACGTTCCGTCGGAGGGTGACGGAAGGAGCGAGTTTCCATCGACCAACGGGCAGAGGCGGTCCGTGCGGACCACGCTGGTGTTCCCCCTACTGATATTGGCAGCCGTGGCAGTTGGCTGGGCCTACGGTCTGTGCACATCGCCCCAGCCCCGAGAGGGTGGCTTTCTCATCCGGAGCCTTGAGGCGATCGCCCAAATCCTCGACGGCGGCGTTGGCGAAGGATTGCATAATGAAACCGTGGGGCCCAAAAGCGCGCACAACCAGAAATCCGAAGAGCGTGCGGCAACCAATCCGGAAAACTGGATACTCTTGGCCTGGATTGGACTTGTCTTGGTCACCATCCTGGGCCCCTGGTGGATTTCCGCGCCCGGACCAGACCGTGTGCTGTTGATCGTCGACGACCTAGACCGATGCAGCCCAGACGACATGCTGACTGTAATTGAGAACATGAAATTGTTGGTCGACGACCCGGTTCTCAGGAACAGATTGCAGGTGCTGATGCTGGTCGACGAACGGGTTCTGGCGTTTGCTATTGCCAAGCACTACACGGACATGATCGACGAACGCGCCGCCGACATTGTCGGAGCTAGTGCCGCTAACGCCAGGCTGATTGCGAAGCAAGAGATCGTTGCCGAGCAGAACGAAAAGCTGTTTGCCTGCCACCTCCGCTTCCCGGCGCTGAGTGATCGCGACGTAGCGGCCTTAGCCGTGAAGCTTTCCTCGCGCGAGCTTGAGGAAAGCGAAGAGCAGGAAAAGCAGGACGCGGAAGGGCGGCGAATTGACGAGCTGCAAAGGGCGGAAAGGGTTCTGCAAAATGCGGTAGCCGCCAAAGCCAGTGCGAAGTCGACCATCGAACTTGTGCGTGAAGGGCAGAAACGACCATTTGTCGATATCGATGCACCATCCTCAAAGCCGGTGCCAAAGCACTTGCGGGATATGGGATTGGCGGATGCCTTCTTTCCCCCATCGGAGCAAGAAAAGACCGTCAGGATGCGACAGAACGCAGCGGCCGAGGAGTTTAACCGCAAGCTCGAAGCCCTGTCGGCTGAAGAGCGACTTGCCCAGAACCCCGACGTGATCAAGCGCTACGATCAGACCGTCGCGATGGAGGAGCAGGCCCGAGCGGACCTGGAACGGGTTCGGAAACGATCGGCTCAGGCCGAAACCATTCAGGCAGACGCGCCGACGTTTCCCTTCAACGAGGGCGATGTCCGCTTCACAAAGGATGAGGTCGGCGAGCTGGGGCAACTTGTGCCAGGCTACTTCCGAGCGATCAACAGGCGCCCGTCACCACGTGCTATCCGCAACCTGCTCTTCAAGATCCAGCTCTTCCGTTTGTTGCTGCAGGTCCGCACGCCGAATCTGCCATTGGAAAGTCTCTCGATTGTTAGCATTTTGGACGCGTTCAAGCAGGCGGCGCAGATCGAGCCGACGGCAACGCAAGACGAAGAGACCGTCTCGATCGCGAGCCAGGTAATCTAATGCGACAATACCGCAGATCCCGTGCTCGCGGCCGTGCCTCCCGCCACTAACGACCCATCAGCCGAACCGGACGGCTTGCGCTTCCGTGCCCGTGCTGCGGCGGACGCATGATCATCATCGCGATGTTCGAACGGGGAGGCAGTTGCTCAGACCGCCACACCATTTTGTGATGCGATCTTTCAAAGAACGGCAAGTTGAAGCGCCATAGCCGACGCCTCCCGCGAGATTCTGACCTTCCTATGCATTGCACCCACAGGTGAAGAGACCGTCGAGATGGATCTTTCGTTCAGAAGGAAACTGCCATGCGAACCACCGAACGTGATCGACCGCCTTCCGGCTGGTTTGTGGTCGACGTGATGCGCCGCGAAGCCCGGAAGTGGGACTGGACGGCGCTTATGACCGATACGCATCCTGATGACGATCTAGAAGCTCGGATCTTTGCGAAGCAGTGCTGGGTCCGCATTCCCGGCAAGCACCGAAACCGAGATGAGGCTTGGGATATGTTCGAGGCGATGTCAGCCACGCGGCACTGACTGACTTTCATTCCGCAGAAGAGAAACGAACAGCCCGCTGCCGCTGGTGGCGGTGTTTCATGTCGCCTTTCATGTCGCGCACCATTAAAAACCGTTGAAAACCAAGGATACTCAGTTGCAACATGAAACGCGGACATTTCTGCATTTGAGGGTGCGTTAAGATGCTAAATTCACTACAGAAAGAGTTGTGACCAGAGGCAAATGAGGAAATATGTCTGTGCCTTCAGGTGTTACCACTCTCAAAGAAACCAAGAAATACAACAATATATTTCTGTGGCTTATTTCATTCCTCCCGGAATGTCCGACTGATTTGGTCCGACAGCGGCTTCACAAAATAGGAAAGCGCCGTACGCTCGCCCGTCTGGACCATCGCTTCGGCCGGCATGCCGGGCACGAGCGTCAGGTCCTTGAGCTTCGTCAGTTCCGCATGCGGAACCGATAGACGCACCAGGTAATACGAAATGCCGTTTTTTTCGTCCGTCGCCAGATCTGCTGCGATCCGGCTGACATATCCGTTCAATTCCGGCGTGGTTCTCAGATTGAAGGCTGACATCCGCAGCACGGCCTTGTGACCAAGCTGGATTTGGTCGATGTCCTTCGGGGTGATCCGTACTTCCAGCGCAAGATCGTCGCCTTTCGGCACGATTAGCATGATCGGATCGGCGGGCGTAATCACTCCGCCGACCGTATGAACTGCGAGTTGTTGAATGGTGCCTGACTGCGGCGCGACGATATCGATCCGTCGCAGTTCCTGTTCAGCCGCCACCTTGCGCTCACCATACTCCCCGATCTGCGCCTGAACCTCTCTGAGCTCCTGGCCGACTTCGGTCTTGAAATCCTGATCGATCTGCGGGATCTGCAGGCGCGTTTCGGCTATGCGGGCTGCTGTCTGTGCCTGATGTGCGATCTTCTCACCGCGTTCACCACCGAAAGTGGCAACCTGGATCTTCAGGCTGTTCAACCGTTGGTCCGAGACAATGCCTTGGTCGCGCAGCCCACTCAGAACAGCAATTTCCTTTAGGAGAACCTCGATCCTTTTTTCACAGGCAATTTCCTGCGCCTCGAATCCTTCGATCTCGTGGTGATATTGAGTAATGTGTTCCGCCAGTTGCGCCTGCTTTCCGTCGCGGGATTGTCTGCGGAATTCGAACAGCAGCGTCTCGCTATGTATTGCCGAAGCTACGTCCGGAACATCTCTTCGGGCGAGCAGCCAGTCCGGGAAGGCGATCTCCGCGAGATCGTCACGTTCAGCATCGAGTCTTGCCTGGTAGGCGGCGAGCTCATCGAGCCGCTTGGTGACTATGGCGAGATTGGCGCGCGTCTGGGTGGCATCGAGCCGCATGAGGATGTCGCCGGCTTTCACTTTATCGCCTTCGCGCACCAGGATTTCTCCCACCACCCCGCCGGTCGGGTGCTGCACCTTCTTGACATAGGAATCGACGACAAAGTGTCCGGACGCGACAACCGCACCGGAGAGATTCGTGAAGGCCGCCCAGGCTCCGGCTCCTCCCACAAAGATTACGCTCGCCAGAAGGCCCGCCACCAGGTGGCGGCGAATGGAGCTGGAAACGTCATTGTTCTGATGAATGCCGGACACCGGGATCCTCCATGCCAGCGCGCTCTCCCAGGTGATCCTGTGTAGACTCGATAGCGTTGACGCCAGCGCCTCGTGCCATCGCTGTCCCCTTCAGGACTTTGGAAAGCGCTTCATCACGCGCACCGAATGCTCGCTGCCGTCCACCTTCCATCACCAACACCAAATCCACGGCGCGGATGGCGCTGGGCCGATGGGCGACGACAACCGCAATGCCCTTGCGCTCGCGCACGGAGGCGATCGCCTTAATGACCGCAGCCTCGCCTTCCGAATCGAGATTGGCATTGGGTTCATCCAGCACAACAAGGAAAGGGTCTCGATAAAGAGCACGGGCAAGACCGATACGCTGGCGCTGCCCGGCGGAAAGTGCCGATCCGGCCTCACCGATCGGAGTTTCGTAGCCGTGCTCAAATCGGAGGATCAGTTCGTGCGTGCCCGCTGCTTTCGCCGCGGCGACAATAGCCTCAGGGTCAGGATTATCTTCAAAACGAGCAATGTTTTCGGCAATGGTGCCGTCGAACAGTTCAACACCTTGCGGCAGATAGCCGATATGACGGCCTAGTGCTTCCCGGTCCCATTGATCGAGGCTTGCGCTGTCGATGCGAACTTTTCCGGCGACCGGCGCCCATGCGCCGACGATGGCGCGCGAGAGTGTCGACTTGCCCGAGCCCGATGCACCGATGATCCCGAGTGCGCTTCCCGCCTGAATGGCAAACGCAAGGCCGGTCACGGTCGGCTTCCTTGCGCCGGGCGGAACGATTGTCACGCCTTCGAGGCGCAGTTCGCGTTCAGGTGCAGGCATTGGCATAACGGCAGCGGATTCAGGAACCTTTTCCAGGAGTTCCTCCAGCCGCGCCCAACCCTGGCGCGCCATGAGGAAAGGTTTCCAGCTTGAAATGGCCAGATCGACCGGAGCCAGCGCGCGCCCCATCATGATCGAACTGGCAATCATAACCCCGGCCGTAGCCTCCTGTCTGATGACAAGGTACGCGCCGACGGCAAGAATGGCCGATTGCAGCAGCACGCGCAGCGATTTTGAAATGGCACCCAGCCCACCTGCCACGTCCCCAGCTTTCCGGTTGGCGGCCAGAAACTTGGCATTGGCCTTTTGCCATCGGGCAGCGATCCGCTTTCCAAGACCGAGAGCTTGCACGACCTCGGCATTGCAACGCGCTGCTTGCAGCAGACCATTGCGTGCCATGTTGTGGGAAACGGTATCGCTTATCGGCCGTTGCGAGAGAGTGTTGGCAAGGAGTGTCAGAGATGTGAGGCCGACCGCCCCGATAAGTGCCGTCATGCCGATCCAGAAATGAAGGAGGAAGCAAATGCCAAGATAGAGCAGCATCCATGGCAGATCGAAGAACGCTGTCGGACCGTTTCCACCTAAGAAGCCGCGAACATTGTCGAGATCGCGAAGCGGCTGTAAGCCGTCGCCCGGCATGCGCGTTGAAAGCGGAAGGCGAACGATCGCATTGTGAACGCGTCCGGAAAACTCTCCATCGAAACGCTCGCCAATCCGCAGCAGCACGCGGGCGCGCAAAATGTCGAGCAAGCATTGGAACGCATAAAGCCCCGCAGCAAGCACCACGAGCCCCACCAGCGTCGATACGCTGCCACTTGCCAGAACGCGGTCATAGACTTGAAGCATGAACAGCGGCGAGATCAGCGCAAGCACGTTGACCACGCCGCTGATCAACAGAATTCCCCAAATAGCGGAAGTCAGAGGGAAAGGTCTCAAAGCTGAATCCTTCAAGGAATGGTTACTCACGTAGGTCTCCGTGAGGATCTGGCGACCCAGCTCCCTATATTGCTCCCCGAGCGGCAACCGACTCGCTGATTCAGGATCAGTGCTCCCGCCGAATATGTTTGGTTTGGCATCTAATGGAGCGGGTCAACAACAACACCGTCCGGCTGAAGGTTTGGAAGGGATTCATCGTGGCCGGCCGCAAGGGCCCGAACAGACGCCTTCAGGGAGGTTTCGGTGTACGACCAGCGCGACGTGCAGGGCTTCGTCAAGCTGTACACGCTGCGACTGCTCCCGGCGCCCCGGCCCATCGCAAGTAGCGGAGACGGAAAGCGCCCGCCCAGGGGGCGGGGCGCTGTTCCGTATCGTTTTTCTGGATCAAACGAAGGTGAAGTCCGACGCGGTCAGGCCTAGGTCGGCCACGGTGACCACACCGCCCAGGTGGGCGAACTCGTGCGCGCTGCCGTCGGCGGTGACATAGGCCAGAGTTGCGACTCTGTCGGTGTAGCTGCTTTGGTAGACAATGATGTCGCCGGCGTGCTCGCCGGAGATCGCACTCGCTGCCTCATTAGCAGAGTTGAAAGATTCGCCAGTGATTACCACGACATGTTCGCCGTTCGCACCCGAGGCCGCGCCACTGTAGAAGCTGCTCACCGGGTAGCCGGACTGTATGCTGGCGTTGTTGACGAAGTTCGCGCCAAAACCGTCGTTGTAGAGGCCCACCGCATCGAAGGCGAACTTGTCCTCCGCCGGGTTGAAATCGGTGATAGTGGTAATGTCCGGCTTCGACCCGACACTCGGATCGACCCCAGGCACCGGATTGTGGAACTGGAACACGAACGTGTCATTGTCGGTGCCCCCGGTCAACGTATCCTGGCCGTCACCCACGTAGAGGACATCCTGGCCGGGACCGCCGCTGAGCCTGTCATTGTCCTCACCGGAGACGCGCGCGTTGAAGCGGCCGTTGTCGCCGGAGAGATCGTCCCAGCCATCTCCGCCGAAGATGCGGTCGTTACCCTCGCCGCCAAGGGCTCGGTCACTGCCCGGGCCAGCCGAGATCTCGTCGTTGCCGCCACGACCGTCAATCCAGTCACCGCCCTGGAAACCCTCCATCCAATCTTCACCCTTGGTGCCGAGGAGTGTTTCGGCATCCGGGCTACCCTCGATAATGTTTGCCATCGAAAAATACTCCTAATGATGCACCCTGCCTGACGCGTTCATATTGCTCATCGGGTAATTAGAGAAATCGATTGCTTGGATAGACACACATTTACGAAATGGATGCATTCACGTTCACTTCGCCCTTCCGCTGAGCAGGGCTCGCAGGCGGCGGGGACGCGCCCAGACGATCGACCCGAACATTCACACTCAAGCGGACGAGGAGAACTTGGTAACCGGCCGCCCTGGTTGGGCCCAAACCTCTCTCTGTTTGCTCGACGCCGGCATACCCGCACCGTAAGCGCTGGACGTGGACAAGTGGCGGCGGGTACGGCGCGGCTCAGCGATGAATGGGGGCCGGAGACGGTTCCTTCCCCGACACGCATGCTGCTACCGCGCAACAAGGGGAGGGCAATTTGCCGCCAATGGTCTCGTGATAGCGCCTTTCGCCGACAGGCTGTCGAAGTTGACCGAAGCCGAGCTGAAACGACAACTGACGGGTCCTCACAGCTGCGTTACGCATTCGCTCACCGTCAAGCCGGCCTCGGAAGAACAGGCATAGGGCTGTGTTGCCGAGTATCTCGCCAGCACTGCCCATTGCGAGCAATGGAACATTAGGGAGCGCGTTCGCGCGAGCCGAGAGTTCAAGGATCTCGGAACGACAGCTTCCGCACGTCGGCCGCACGGGCTCTACGCGACGCGGCCTACGCCAAGCTAACAGAATTACTTTCATTACTCGTGGAATGCCCCGACTGATTTGGTCCGACAGCGGCTTCACAAAATAGGAAAGCGCCGTACGCTCGCCCGTCTGGACCATCGCTTCGGCCGGCATGCCGGGCACGAGCGTCAGGTCCTTGAGCTTCGTCAGTTCCGCATGCGGAACCGATAGACGCACCAGGTAATACGAAATGCCGTTTTTTTCGTCCGTCGCAAGATCTGCTGCGATCCGGCTGACATATCCGTTCCGGCGTGGTTCTCAGATTGAAGGCTGACATCCGCAGCACGGCCTTGTGACCAAGCTGGATTTGGTCGATGTCCTTCGGGGTGATCCGTACTTCCAGCGCAAGATCGTCGCCTTTCGGCACGATTAGCATGATCGGATCGGCGGGCGTAATCACTCCGCCGACCGTATGAACTGCGAGTTGTTGAATGGTGCCTGACTGCGGCGCGACGATATCGATCCGTCGCAGTTCCTGTTCAGCCGCCACCTTGCGCTCACCATACTCCCCGACCTGCGCCTCGCTGGACGAGGACAAGTTCCGCTGGGCGCGGGTGGAGAACGGCGTGATCCGGCTTGCCGCGCCCAACTGATGGCGCTCGTCGAAGGCATGGACTGGCGCGCTTAAGCCGAACGGAGACGGCGTCCGACGTCGGCCGGATAGGCCGTGGCGAAGTGACTCAGGCGCAAAAGGCGGGCCTCTGGCCGTGCAAAATAAGCTTTTGTCGGCGTCATGAAGAGAAGCGCTTTGGCCCGTCTCCACGAAATCGTTCCGCTCAAGGCGATATTCGTCCCCATGGCGGCGGAGAAGGCCGAACTGCAACAACTCCGGAGCGAACACTCAAGGCCGAGATCGTCCGGATGGCGACACTCAACGAGCGTGCCCAGGAGAGGCTCGCCGACCTTCAGGGATCGTCAAGCAGCTGGAGCGCGGCGCTTCGGTCGCAGCTCCGAGAAGCTCGAACGTGCCCAGCAGGCCTTCGCCTTCGAATCCAGACCGGGCTCGGCGCGATTGAGTCCGAACTCGAGGCCGCAAGGCCGCAAGACCGACAGGCGAGCCGCGACGTGCTGCGCGACCGCGCAAGGCGTTCCCGGTGCATCTGGAGCGGGTCGAGATCGTCATCCGGCTCGACCCATGGGGGAAGAAGCGCTCCCGCAGCCAATCGTCCAGTCCGTCAAACGCCGTCGGCCGCACGGGCTTGCGAAACGGAACAGTCCCGCCCTCGCTTAGATGCCGATGCACGGTGTTGCGCGCGCACCCGAATTCCTTCGCCCGTCGGTTCCCCGCCAACCTCATGCCGCCGCTGCATCGCTGCCACCTCTTCAGGCTGAAGGATCTGCTCTCCCTGCATCGTTCTCGACAATGCAGGAATCGCCCAATCCCAATCGCCATCCATGCCTCCTCCCATAACCGAGGGGTCAGTTTCTCAATTCGGCCGACAACTGAGACGTCCGGTGCTCTTAGGCAGGGCAATCATACGAGATGCCTCCTGCAACATCATTTCCCGCATCCATAGGCTTGCCGGATCATTATTGTGAAGCGCAGGCCATTGGACGGCCTCCGTGAATGCGGCAGGAAGTGGCGGCGGAAGTTCGACAATCCGCAAGGGTGTTAATTTCGCGAAATGCTGCGCCAGCCGCAACGGCATGGTCCCGATGCGGCTGGTGCCTGATAGAAGGGGCGGGATCATGCTAAAGCCGTGTACGACGACCTCGATACGTCTCTCGAAACCGTTCTCGAGCAAATACCATTCCTCGATGGAGGGCTGCCGGGTGTCCCCGAATTTAAGCACAACCTGCCCCATCGACAAGTATCGGTCGAATGTAAGTGGCTCTGACAGCTGCTTGTTCGTGCCGCAGCCTACGCATACGAGCATATCTTCGAACAGGGCTGCGCGAGGATGTTTCGACATGAACACTTCCGGCATAATCAGAAAATCAACGTCGCCGCGCCGGAGAAGCTCCTCCGGGTCGTCGGAAATAGGCAGACATTCGAAGCGGACGGCGGGAGCTTCCCGCGCAGCACGCTTTACGATTTTCTTAAAAAATACGAGTGTGAGGTAATCGGAAAGGATGATGCGGAAGCGACGATCCGATCCGACCGGGTTAAAGGGGTCCCAGGAAATAATCGACAGCTGGATGTGCAGCAATGCCTCCCGGACTGCTGTGGCGAGCCCCTCCGCGCGCGGTGTCAAAATGAGTTCGCGGCCGTTCATCGTAAATAGCTCATCGCTGAAATAGGCGCGTAACCGACCGACGGCGGCGCTCATGGCCGGCTGACTCAGGTTAATACTGCGGGCTGCGGCGGTGACTTTACGCTCCCTGATCAAAGCGTCCAGCACAACGAGGAGATTTAGATCGAGTCCCTTAAAACGCATGCATTGACCTATCCGACGCGTGGATGGGTATCGCCCAAACAATCAATTTCACGAATGGTGACAGCGTCAACGCATCAGCCGACGACGAAACAGAGCAACCGATAGGAAGAACGGCAAAACCGTGTATATGCAAAGCGCGCCGATATGCAGGCCCATGCTGCCGGCGGGACGGCCAAGCATCGCCGGACGAATGAGGTCAATTGCATGTGCGAGCGGCAACAAGGAGGCGATGTCCTGAAAAGCGCCGGGCAATTGGTTGACCGGAAACATCGCGCCGCAAAGGAACAGCATGGGTGTTATAACAAGCGTATTATAAAATATGAAATATTCATAACTGGGCGCAAGCGCCGTGACGACCATCGCTAGACTCGCGAAGGCGAGGCCACTGAGAGCGATGACTGGCAGCAAGCAGAGGATGGATGGCCACGATGCGTAGCCTAGCGTGGTCGCAACAATAGTGATTGCTGTGCCCGCCATCAGGGCCTTGGTGGCTGCCCACGCCAATTCGCCGAGTAAGATATCGCCGAGCGTCAGCTGAGTGCATAGCATTCCTTCCCAGGTGCGCTGGTCGCCCATGCGGCCGAAACTCCCGTAAACCGTTTCAGCGGTCGCCGATGCCATCGCGCTTGTGGCAACCATGCCAGCCGCGAGAAACGCAATGTACGAAGTGCCCTCAACAGGACCTATCATTGTTCCGATTCCAAAGCCGAGACCGAACAGATAGATCATCGGATCGGCGAGGTTGCCGAGCACCGATGCAAGCCCGATTTTCTTCCATCCAAGATAGTTGCGGCGCCAAACCGCGACCCAATTCCACGCATTGGCGGGCATGCCCGCCGCATAACGTTCGCCCATTGTTCAGTCCTCCATCTCGCGCCCGGTTAGCCGCAAAAACACATCCTCGAGATTGGGAGGACGCTGCAGAAGGCGTAGACCCGCGCGCCCGCGTAGCTGCGCCAGCACCTGCTCCGGATCGGGTGCATAGCAAAAAAGCGTCTCACCGCTCACCTCAATGCGCTGTGCGTACGGCCGGATCAGCGCACCCAGTTCATGCGGATTGCCGCCGTAGACCTCGACCACGTCACAGCCGATCTGCTCGTCAATGAGTGCGGACGGGCGGCCTTCGGCGATCTTGCGCCCCTCCTCCATAACGCACAGCCGATCGCACAGCCGCTCGGCCTCTTCCATGAAATGGGTAGTCAAAAGAATAGTCTTGCCCCGCGCCAGCAGCGATCGCAGCCGTTCCCAGATCAGGTGGCGGGCCTGCGGATCGAGGCCGGTGGTCGGCTCGTCCATCACCAGCAAGTGCGGGTCATTGATCAGCGCACGCGCGAGCGTCAGGCGCCGCTTCATGCCGCCGGACAGTTCGGCGACGCGCGCATCCGCTTTGTTCTCGAGGCGGGCGAACTCAAGCAGCGATGGTATGACCGCATCGATCTGGCGTCTGCTCATCCGGAAGTAGCGCCCGAACACCAACAGGTTCTCGCGTACAGTGAACGCGGTATCAAGATTGTCGAACTGCGGGACCACGCCGATGCGCATACGTGCCAAACGCGCGCGCGCCGGCACTGGAACGCCGAGCACAGTAATCTTCCCCGCATCGGGCGATGTCATGCCGAGGACCATACGCGCAATCGTGCTTTTGCCCGCGCCGTTCGGTCCCAAGAGCCCGAAGCATTCCCCCGCCGCAACGCGGAACGACAGTCTGTCGACAACGAGCTTGTCATAAGTTTTGCTTACGTCAGTAAGATCGATCGCTACCATGGACATGGGTTCATTTTACCGAGAGGGACGCCAAGACTGGCGGTTGCTTGGTTGCCTGCCGGACCTGAAACTGTGACTCGTCTTCGCCATCCCAGCCGTCGATAACGAACTGATCGACATCACAAGGATTTAGCCCCTGTTCCGGTAAAGCGGCGACAATTGCGTAGAGATTATCGATGGCTTGGTAACGCGGATCGTTGTGCCGCTTTTCCTGGTCAACGCAGAAGACGAGCCGTCCATCCTCGACCAGGGCGATCGCCCCATCATGGGTCAGCTTGATACCAAAGATGCGCATAGTGTCTCCAGGTTAACGGCGATAGATTCGATTCATCAGGAAGCGGAAAGCGGGTTTCGGAAACGCACGAGCAAGCAGTCTTCGTTGACCGACTCGCCCCGACACTCAAGACGCTCTACCTCGATCAACGTTTCGTTCAGCATGGCGATGACCGGCTCAGCACCAGCGGCGTGGCCCCAGCGACGGCAATTAGCATCCCTTGCCGATCCGAAGATCAGATGCCCGCCAGGCGCAAGCACCCGCACCAGGTTTTTGACGGCCGCGCGCATCTCGGCTATGTCTTCGAGATAGTAGAGGACCTCCGCCACAACGATCAGGTCAAACAACTCGTCGGTCGAAAACTGTTGAACATCGGAGACTATCCAGTTGATGCGCGACGGCTCGTTTATCCGTTGACGTGCTCGAGCAATCGCTTGCGCCACGACATCGATGACGGTGAGCCCTTGGCAGTAGGGGGCTAGTTTTTCCGTGAATGCGCCGGCAGCGCACCCGACTTCGAGGGCATTTGAAATGGAGCCTTGGGCAAGCGCCAGCTGGAGCATTTGCGTGTGGCGCTTCCGCTCGAACGGATTGCCGTCGAGAAGCCACGGATCGTCTGCGGCCAATTCCCGATCAAGCAACTGATGATTCACGTTCTGGGTCAAACTCGTGCACCTCTCGTCCACTAGGTAATTAGCGATCACTCGTCGCCGCAAATGTTGCCCGACAGCACTAATTCCGAAGAATCCCGCGCAAGATTGAGCCTGCGAAGCGGAGCCGCATGCGGCGAGAATTCTGCCCTGCTGGAACCAGTGATCGGAGTTTGGGTGGGGGCCTGTTTTCCCCCAGTGTTCGATGTAGCGACAGCAGAGCCTCGCGACAGCCAATCGCTATTGCTCAATGTACACAGCGCGTAGGCTTTCAACGGAAGCAAGAGAAAGATGTTGATGAACGTGTGCAGCGAAAAGCCCAAAAATCGAAACTGTCGGGCACGAAATGCTACCACGCTGCATCGGAGCATGGTCATGGACACAATCATCAGTCCTGTCCACCAAGGCACAGAGCCTGTCAGTGCGAAATGTGCGAGGCCCGTTAATACCGATACGGCGAGGAGTAGCGCGCCGAGATTCTGTCCGACCACGTCCAATGTGAGATAGCTATTCAGGCTGGGCAGCAAGCGCAGCCCAAGCAGCGTGTCCCGGAATGTGCTTCGTGCCCAACGGAGTTGTTGGCGCAGATACGGTCCTAGTCTGTTCGGGACGACTGTGGCCGCGATGGCGCTCGGAACGTACTCGGTTCGAAAGCCTGCTTTCAGCATCAGGATAGTAAGATGGCGATCCTCACCGAAGTCACTTGGCTTGCCCCGAAAAAACTGCGACTCATACTGGTCCAGTAACAAAAGGAGCGCAGACCGGCGGTACATGGCACATGGGCCGCAACAGCACATAACGGCACCGAAGCGAGCCTGCGCCGCGCGCTCCTCGTTGCAAGCCAGCCAGTACTCCATGTCTATCAGCCTGGTCAGCCAGCTCTCGGTCCGGTTACTGGCCGTCAACTGACCCATGACTGCGCCGACCGCTGAATCTCGCATCTTCGGTACAAGCTTGGCAATGACGTCGGACGCGAGTAACGTGTCTGAATCAACGTTAAGCACCAGATCCCCTGATGAGCGGCGTATCGCGGCGATCTGCGCCTTGCGCTTTCCAACATTCTCGGGAAGCAAAATGATGTCGAACCTAGGGTCGCGCGCGTAGGCTTCGTGGACAGTTCCTAAGGCTTCGCGATTTCCAGAACCGTCATCAACCACATAGACCCGAAGTCTTCCGGCGTATTCTTGGTCGGCAATGGAAGCCAGGCACTCTGAAAGCGTGCGCGGATCCTCGTTGAAGCAGGGGACGATGACATCCACGCTGGGCAGTTGATCGGAGCCGACGAGAACCTCCAACGCCGATGAGTCGTTTGTCGGCAGAGCATAAAGCCCCTGCATGCTCTTATAAGCAGTCGAGAGCAGCGCATAAAGCGATATGGCCACAGTGCTGGTTGTACCAAGAAGAGTCATGGGATCTCGTTTGTTCAGTGATGTTGAGGAAGTGAGCGGATTACAAATCCGCGCTCACGCAATGCTGGAATCAGCCGGGACAGCGCCGTGACCGTCTGGTCGCGCAGACCGGCGTGAGCGCCCCGGCCCAACTCGCCGGGAGGGCATCCGTCGTGCAAGAGTACGATTGCGCCCGGCCGGACAGAGGCGAGCACTTTATCGATAATCGCGTCGACCCCAGGGCGAGACCAATCTCGAGGGTCGACGGACCAATGGAGGGCCGCCAGCCCGGCGATCTGTGACGCTGTGAAGACTTCTTCACTCCAGGCGCCGTAGGGCGCGCGAACATAGCGCACCGAGGCCTGCGGGCACGCTCTCATGATGGCGTCGTTCGCTTCAAAGACCTCACGTTGCACTTCGCCGAAACCGCATTGGTACAGATCCGGATGAGACATCGTGTGGTTGCCTACCTCGTGCCCTTCTGCGATCATCCGTTGGATTAGATCTGGGTGCTCTAAGGCGTAGGCGCCGATGACGAAGAAAGTCGCCGGCACCCGCTGCTCTGCCAGCACATCGAGAATCTCCGGTGTGAAAAGTCGATTGGGACCGTCGTCAAACGTCAGATAAACGCTGCGACGGCCGGTGCCGTCAGAGCACTCACGGCGCACTTCGTACAAGCAATCGGGACGGCTCATAGCTCTGGTCCGTTCCGATCTATCATCGTGCCCGTGGGCCATTCGCTGATCGGCCGTCCAACCGGCAGAACAATGGTGAGTGCGTCATCGATGCGTGTGGGCGGCAGGTCGAGGCGGGCCTCTGGTCGGGTCGAGCGCACGCGAATTCCCGACAAAACGGCCAAAGGCCTGTATCGCCGCCCGAACCTCTCAACATGATTCCGCAGCGCGTCCCGGACCGTTCCGAAAGCGAATGGAACGCCAAGCTCCTGCAGTATTGGAAGCATGACATGGATTGAATGGGCGATTCCGAGACCCTCAAGGTCCGGGCGTACCCCGTACAGGCCCAGCTCAGCCACCAACAGGTCGACCGCGTCAACCTTGATGAAACGGCGCAGTATGCCCATGTGAGCCGCTACACCACTTGAATCATAGGCGATCACGCGGAGTTCAGGCCTGGCTCCGGCCCAGCTTCGACTACCTTCGAACGGTTCTGCGTTGGACGCCCCAGTCGGCCCGTACGTATCACGAAAGAACTCGGCGAGCTCAACGTGATCGGAGAGCTGCAATTCGTTTTCCCAGCACAACTTCCACTGCACCTGATGGCGCATTCAGGACCTCTCTTCATATTAGTTTTTTGCGGCCGCATTACCCGACCAAAGCGGCGCTGTTGGCTGCATTCAGCCGTTGTCGTTGGCGAAGGTGAGCCAGACGCTCTCTCGAAGTTCCGGCCCGTGTCGTCGATTTGAGCTTGACGTCGCTCATTAACGTTCCTCTAATGCATGGCTCGTAAATTCGTAAAATTGATTGTTTGAATGATACGCATCCACGCGTTGGATAGAACATGACATGCGTTTCAAGGGACTCGATCTAAATCTCCTCGTTGTGCTGGACGCTCTGATGAGGGAGCGTAAAGTCACTGCCGCGGCTCGCAGTATCAACCTGAGCCAGCCGGCCATGAGCGCCGCCGTTGCTCGGTTACGCGCCTATTTCAACGATGAGCTATTTACGATGAACGGCCGCGAGCTCATTTTGACACCGCGCGCCGACGGGCTCGCCACAGCAGTCCGGGAGGCATTGCTGCACATCCAGCTATCGATTATTTCCTCCGACGCTTTCAACCCGGCCCAATCGGATCGTCTCTTCCGAATGATGCTTTCCGATTACATCACGCTCGTATTTTTTAAGAAGATCGTAGAGCGTGCTGCGCGGGAAGCTCCCGCCGTTCGCTTTGAATGTCTGCCTATTTGCGACGACCCCGAGGAGCTTCTCCGGCGCGGCGACCTTGATTTTCTGATTATGCCCGAAGTGTTCATGTCGAAACATCCTCGCGCAGTCCTGTTCGAAGATATGCTCGTATGCGTAGGCTGCGGCACGAACAAGCAGCTGTCAGAGCCACTTACATTCGAGCGATACTTGTCCATGGGGCATGTCGTGCTCAAATTCAGGCACACCCGGCAGCCCACCATGGAGGAATGGTATTTGCTCGAGCACGGTTTCGAGAGACGTGTCGAGGTCGTCGTACAGGGCTTTAGCCTGATCGCGCCCGTCCTGTCAGGCAGCAACCGCATCGGGACCATGCCCTTACGGCTGGCGCAGCATTTCGCAAAAACAACACCCCTGCGGATTGTCCAACTTCCGCCGCCACTTCCTCCTCCCGCATTCACGGAGGCCGTCCAGTGGCCTGAGCTTCACAATACTGATCCGGCAAGCATGTGGATGCGGGAAATGATGTTGCAGGAGGCATCTCGCCTGGCGCCTTTGCCTGAAATCAATGAGCGTCTCGGGCACGCCGATCCGACCTTGCGGTTGTTGGTACCGACTGCCACCTCGATTTCGCGTGCGAAGTCCCGGAAGATGTTAAGCCCCACTTAAACACCGGGCCTTTGCCCAGCAGAGCGGCGCAGTTGCTCGTCAAGTGAGAGGGCCAGGAACGAGCAGAACACACGCCCGGGGTAGCTACTGAATTGACTGCCGCCTCCGATTTTGCTTGCGGAGTCCCAGAAGATGCTCGGCCCCACTTAATTGCCAACGTCGCAGGCCTTGCCGCGGCTTTTCACGCGCGGCCAGGCGAGGAGATGGCGGCCGACGTGGTCGATCCAATCTGTGCCAGCCTCGCTCGGCTACTGGCGTCGACCACAGTCCCCTGCACCGAGAAAGTCGGGCACTTGGCAATGAAGCCGGTCGAGCTTGACGCCGCGGACCCAGGCAATTGACCCCGCGCTTCTGCCTGAACGCGTGGCCGATCCGTTCATCTAATCGGCGCTACATTCTGCCCGGCTGAGGTCCGTGGGTGCGGCCACCCCGCGGGATGGGATCATCATTCAACTTTCTCTCGTTTATGAAAGGAAACTCCCGCTCACGATAGAGTCCATGAGTTTCATATATTTTCCGGCAGATGGATGTCGAACGGGAGAAATGTCTGTCCGGGTGTTTCAGCGGTGCCGGTCTCGATAGCCCGCGTCATCAGCGTTATCAGCTCCCGGCAAAGTCGGCGCATTGGCGTGGCGACCGCCATCGTGACGATATTATCTGCGAGCGCCGCCCGAGACTCCGGCGTTATTTCATTCACGATCGCGACGAGATCGCGACTTTTGCCCTCTTCTCGGAGCGCGGAGATGGCGCCCTCCATGCCGCCGCCGGCGACATAGAAGCCGACGAGCTCGGGCTCTCGCTGCATGAGATCAAGCGTTGCCTCGTAGGTGATCTGCCGTTTCTCGAGGTTCATGACAGGATCCAGCACCTCGAACGTGGGCGCGTTCTCACGGCAATAGGAGCGAAAGCCGACGTCACGGAGCTCGTGCCCCTGGAAACGATGGCTGCCGACAAAAACCGCCACTTTGCCGGGCCGTTTTGCGACCTTCGACACCATCCAAGCGGCCGTGCGCCCCACCTTGCGGTTGTTAAGGCCGATATACCCCTGTCGCACGCCGGCGGCGAAGTCGGAAAGCAGCGAGAAAACCGGAATGCCTTTGGCCTTGAGGTCCTCAACCGCTGCTGTAATTTTCGGGTGGTCCGGTGCCACCATCGCGATCGCATGGCAGCGTGCGCCCAAATCCTTGAGCCGCGCGATCAGGTCGCTCGGCATATGTGACGGGGCGAATTCGACGAGCGGAATGCCGTGGAAGGACTGGGCCAAATTGACCGATGCTTCGACCTCGCGCGCAAAATCTTGGTAGAAATGCTGGGCCGGTTTTCTCAAGATGAAGCCCAGACGGTAGTGCGGTAGGTCTCGCCGCAAGCGCTGCTTGATTAGCCCGGCAGCATGATAGCCGATCGCGTGGGCGGCGTCGTGGACCCGCCGCGCGGTCTCCTCGCGCACCGGATGGCGGGCGTTCAGAACCCGATCGATCGTTGCTACGCTGACTCGGGCTTCGCGGGCGAGATCGGCAATTGTGGGGCGCTTGGTCATAGGTCCTATTCTGATCGGTTTTTGACGCGGGCCGGATCTCTGTCGCCTAACGCGTTTCGGTTTCGGGTGGCAAAGTGAAAACGTCCCATACGAATGGCCAACAGCGTGTTGGACGAACATCATTCCAGACGTAAACCGGCCGGGTATACTGGAAGGCTCATTCGCTTAAAGGGCGGTGACGGTTTGCACTCACACATTTAGCGCTTCGGCTACATGGTCCGTGAGGAGCCGTTTAGAGGCTGCGGGTCGGTCGTTCAGTTCATGTGACCAGCTAGGCGACTTAACAGGTCGTGGGCCGCCCACCTTATTGGGAGGAGGGTAGCCGGTTTGATGCCTCGGCAAGCTGATGACCGCAGAAGGCGGCTTTCATCTGTGCTCGGTCCAATTCTCCTTCCCAGCGGGCGACGACGAGGGATGCCACTGCGTTGCCGACGCAATTCGTCAGCGCCCGGCATTCGGACATGAAGCGGTCGATGCCGAGTATCAGTGCCATCCCAGCAACGGGAACACTCGGTACTACGGCGAGCGTAGCCGCCAGGGTGATGAAGCCCGCGCCTGTGACACCTGCAGCGCCCTTGGAGGAAAGCATTGCTACGAGCAGCAGCAGCACCTGATCGCCGATGGACAGATCCGTGTTCGTCGCCTGCGCGATGAAGAGGGCCGCCAGCGTCATGTAGATATTCGTGCCGTCCAGATTGAATGAGTATCCGGCCGGGATGACGAGACCCACAACCGAACGCCTGGCGCCCGCCTTCTCCATTTTCTGCATCAGCGAAGGGAGCGCCGCCTCCGAGGAGGACGTTGCGAGGACAAGCAGCAGCTCTTCCTTGATGTAGCGAATGAGAGAACAGATCGAGAAGCCGTTGTAGCGACAGACCGCGCCGAGAACCCCGAACACGAAGAGGAAGGCGGTGAAATAGAACGTCGCGACCAGCATCGCGAGGTTGACCACCGAACCGATGCCATATCTGCCGATGGTGAAGGCCATTGCGCCAAAAGCGCCGATCGGCGCGGCCTTCATCAGAATTCCAACGAGCTTGAAGACAGGCGCGATGAGCGCCTGAAGGAAGCAAACGACAGGCTTGCCCGGCTCTCCGGCCATCGCAAGCGCCATGCCGAACAGAACCGAGAAGAACAGCACCTGCAGGATGTCGCCTTCCGCGAAGGCACCGACGATCGTTGGCGGGATGATGTTCATCAGAAAGCCGGTGACCGACTGCTCGCTGGCTTTTGCGGCATAGGTATTCACGGCCTGGACATCGAGCGAGGCCGGATCAATGTTGAGGCCGGCGCCAGGCTGGACGACATTGGCGACGATGAGGCCGACGATCAGCGCGAGCGTCGAGAAGGTGAGGAAATAGACCATTGCTTTACCGGCGACCCGGCCGACCTTATGAAGATCGTTCATGCCGGCAATGCCGGTGGCAATTGTCAGGAAGATGACAGGCGCGATGATCATCTTGACCAGCTTGATGAAGGCATCACCCAGCGGCTTCAGGCTCTCGCCGGTCTCCGGATAAAAATAGCCAATTGCGACGCCGAGCGCGATGGCGGCAAGCACCTGGGCGTAGAGCTTGGTGTAGAAGGGTTTGCGGGGCGCGGGACTCGCGCCGCGAACTTGTGCAGCTGACACTGTTTCTCTCTCCCTGACCGGATCGAGGTGGCGTGACTTCTCCCGGGCTTCTCCCTATCGCGGCGCTCCGGTCGAACGCTGCACCAACGCCGCCGCAATACCCATGCCAGATGAATCCGCATGACCTGAACTGACGTGGGCTCGCCAATGCTGGAGGAATGCGGTGTCAGACCAGCGGGATAGGCCGCGGTCCGGCACGCCCTTGATGGTCTCTGGCAGAGTGCTGCCGGTCGATCCCTCTGGCTAGCGGTTTTGCTGCACAGAGCGTGCTGGGTTCCTCGTTTTAGCCGGCTTTGGACCGCGCCGCATCGCTGGCGCCAGCGCGTACCAAATAGGTCGCCTGTTCATAAGCCCTTCCAGATGACAGGCTAACTTACCCCTGGAAGCGCTCGTTTCTTGACAGCCTACGACTATGCAGCCACTGCAATGCACAGAATAATTTGGATGGGCCTTTGGACGACCCATTTTGGCAAATCAACGCCCGCAGCAGGGGCAGCCGCTTCCAAGCGGTCCCATCGTAATCTGTTCAGACTTTTCGATACGCTCATTGAGTGTGCCGATTTCGGCGCCAGGCCGGGTGATCCGTGTTACAAACTCTTTCCGATCACCCAGAGACAACTTCGTATATCCCCGGATAACCTTGCGCAGTTCATCGTTCATCATCTTCTCCTTATTTAGTTTCCGCCGCAAACGGCGCATTTCTTTTTTGGCCACCAACGCAAACGTCGAGAAATGGGGATTTCGTTACACACCGCACATAACCTTCGATACTCGATCAGCCCGTTTCGCATGCCTAGGTTCTTTTCTTCGGACGTTATGTCCTTCTCGATGTCATGGGAATCTATGATTTTTTGTTGATCGGTCCGCATCCTGAATTCGAGAGCGATATCGTCGACTCGACTTTCGCCGATTGCACGCCAGGCCTCCTCCATTTCATATGAATCGCGCATGGCACGTGAGCTATAGGCCAGATCGTCGTCCCATCGGCTGAAGACTGCCCAAAGAGCGAAAAGCAGTTGGATTACCGCGGCCACCGCGAGACCAATCTTAAGCACCGTCAGGTAAGTCGCTGGCAGTCCGAATGCGTCTGAGCCCGCAATAGCGCCAAGAATGATGGGAATTGCGAACGCCCAGAAATCGCGCAGCCTCGTAAGAAGCTTAAGTCGCCTCAGACGGCGCGAAAAAACGGTATATGTGCCATGGCAGTTCAGCGCAGAATTCCACGCTTTTGTGCGCATCTCAGCTTCAGTGATCATGTCGGCTCGATGACAAAACATTAACTCAGTGGGAACTGCCGGTCGGCCGCCTCGAATAACATGTGGAAGTGAAGCACGGTAGGTTGTGAATGGAAAAAATATCCGTACTTTACTGCTATTCACAGAGGATAAATCTTCATGACAAAGAAGCCTGACAGAACGGTTTATCAGCGCCCTGCCGACAAAAAGTGGGTAGACAGACGAAATGACGCCGATCGCGGCTTCGTGCATGATACGCAGAAGGACGCAATTCAATCCGCCAAGGAAAAGATCACCAATCAGGGCGGTGGCGAACTGACGGTGAAGGGCCGCGACGGAAAAATTCGTAGCAAGGACTCGGTCGGCGGCGGTAACGATCCCAATCCTCCGAAAGACAAAGAACATTGATGCCTTCCACGCTGCGACGCCGCAGGCCTAATATGGTTGCTTTTCCAGGTCGCCTGCCTGCACGGCAGGTGAGCATCATATTTGCCTGAATTGGCACTACGCCAATTCGCTTGGCGGGTATAGGTTTTCAGCATCGACGCATCCTGCCCTTGCGTGTTCCTCAGGCACTTCCGTTCCGGCCATTCCGCCGCGGTTGTGACCACGGCTCTAGGGAACCCCTGACGGGCTTCCGGACATCGTGTGACAATCCCTTTTGTAAGAGGCGAGTTCCTCTCGCCGGAACGCCTGCGCCACATGGCGCAAATCCGTTCGTCTAGAGGAGGCCGAGAGCTTCGCTTTCCCTGACTAGCCGTGGCACCCATGATGGGATGAATGCGCTGGCACAAGGCGGGAATGACGAGGGTCCAGCACGACCCGTTGATGTTCACTGACAGAGTGCTGCCGGTCGATCCCTCTGGCTCGCGGTTTCATCGGTGGCATCAGAGCGGAGAATTGCTGTGCTCTTTGCAGCGCTCCCGCTGCATGAAAGCGACGTCGAGACGTAGAGCTTGACGCCGCTGGTGATGACCACGACGATGTGATTCAGAAATTGCGAGCACCGCCTACGAAGCCGTACTCGACGCCAGCTTCGCGCCTTCACACGCGACACCGCCGCCGCATGATCAACTCGAGAAAAATGGCGGTTGCCGCAACCGACCAGTGTCGTTGGCGGTTATTGTCGCTCCAGCCCCTCCTTCGCAGGCGCTGGTGAATGCACGGCCCGGCATTTACACTCGGCGCGGTCAGCCGCTCGGGCACCGCATCGCCGGCGCAAGTATTTCCGTCGTTCAACGGCAAAAACAGAATTGATGTATTCTATCATATGCCGCGAGGTTTCCTTTCACGAATGAAAGAAAGCTCGATTGACTATCCCGCCTCGCTCCAGTCTGTTGAAAACAACGTGTGGTTGCCTTGGTGCAAGCCGAGACCATGGCCAAGCTTCGTGGAGGGGAGAGCCAAGCGATGCATCAGGGTTCGATCCGCTTCGCACTCGACCAAACGGCGGCACGAGTTCACGTCGGAGTATTTTCGGGCCTGCTCGCGACGCCGCGGGCGCACATGCCGCCGGCTTACGTTTGATGGCGCGAGATCGAGGATCACATGCACCACAACATTCGCAAATCAGAACAAAATGCCAGCGAGTGCGGCATATCGCTGCCGGATGCGATAAGAGGTTGTCCAACGTCCGAGACGAATCCTGCGAATGGGGTATTGCACGAGCGCGCCCTCATCGGAATCTTCGAAATATCGAAAATACTCACCGGTCCCGCCCGGCTCGAACTCACGTTGGCCAAGGTCGTTGATCTCCTGCACTCGTTAGTGCAGATGCGGCACGGCATCATCACTCTCTGCGATGCCGAGGCCGGACTGGACATCACCGTGGCCAGCGACTGCGACACGAACAGCAATGAGCCCTCCCGGTCGCGCGTGCCGCGCAACGCCATCGATCAGATTGTGACGACGGACACGCCGCTCATCGCCGAGGACATAGCGATGCATCCGGCCTTCACTGCCGCTGACATCGAGGTGCTTGGGGCCTCCGATACCGTGTCCTTCATCGGCGTTCCCATTCGTGTTGATGGGAACGCCGTAGGCGCGCTGACTATGGACAGGGCTTTGGAAAGCAGGTCAAGCTATCGGCTCGATTACGATGTCCGACTGCTCACCATGATTGCCAACATGGTGGGACAGACAGTCAAGTTGCACCGCTTCTCCGCGGGGGACCGCGAGCGACCGCCGGAGTTGGAAGACCGGCTGCAAACGAAATTTTCAGATGTTAAGCACCCTGCACCCCGGCGCAAAAAAGTTCATGTCGAGGGGATGATTGGTGACAGTCCGGCGATAAGCGCGCTGCTGGAGAAGATCGCGGTCGTAGCCAAGGCAAAAACCACGGTTCTGTTGCGAGGCGAGTCCGGCACCGGGAAGGAGCTGGCTGCCAAGGCAATTCACGAGTTGTCGCCGCGCGCCAAGCGGCCCTTCGTTAAACTCAATTGTGCAGCGCTCCCAGAGACAGTCCTGGAATCCGAATTGTTCGGTCATGAGAAGGGTGCCTTCACAAGCGCGTTCAATTCCCGCAAGGGGCGCTTTGAGCTCGCTGACAAGGGGACGTTGTTTCTGGATGAGATTGGCGAGATCTCGGCCTCGTTCCAGGCAAAGCTACTGCGCGTGCTGCAGGAGCAGGAGTTTGAGCGCGTCGGCAGCAATCAGACCATTAAGGTCGATGTTCGCGTGATTGCCGCCACGAACAGGAACCTGGAAGAGGCGGTTGCAAGGAATGAGTTCCGCGCCGACCTATACTACCGCATCAACGTGGTTCCCTTGCTGGTACCAGCATTGCGCCAGAGGCGCAGCGATATTCCGCTGCTCGCAGCTGAGTTTCTCAAGAAGTTCAACGACGAGAACGGCTGTACGCTTACCTTCGATCCATGTGCGATTGAAGTGCTGATGAAATGTGAGTTTCCCGGCAACATTCGCGAGCTTGAAAATTGCGTGCACCGGACAGCGATCCTGGCCGAGGGCCTATCAATCGGGAGAAACGACTTTGCCTGCTCGCAAGGCCAATGCTTTGCCGAGGCGCTGTGGAAGTGCAGATCGGGCAAGGCCGCGCTGCAACCAGCGCCGATCCTGCCGGAGTCAGTGAATCCGGCCACGCCGCCGGATGCGGCAGCCTGTTCGGCCGCGACCACAGTCCCGCGTGCCGGCGCAACACACCCAATTGGCGCGAGGACCCCCGACATAGAGCGCGTCATTGCTGCCATGGAAAGATGTGGCTGGGTGCAGGCAAAGGCAGCGCGCCTCCTTGGACTGACCCCGCGCCAGATTGGCTACGTGCTGAGGAAATACGGCGTCGAGATCAAGCGTATCTGAAACCGAGGAGATGAGCTGAGCTGCATAGCGCCTTGCGGCAGCGATGCAGATCCGCGTCCGCGTCCACTCGATTCACCGAGGACAGCCTGGCCGAATTCCCGTGTCTGCGTTGCGACCATCGTGTGAGAGGCAACGCTTCCATCGTCAATCCTGTCCGCCATGTTGCTTTCGTTGCGAGCTCATACGGATCCCCCTGACTGAAACGGAGTTAAAATATGTCCGATGCAAAACTGCAAACTGTGCTTTCGGCTCTTCCGCCAGTGACGCGACAGTTAGATCCTCTGCCGTCCAACGGACCAGCGCCGGACGGAAATTTTGTCAAGCTGAATACGAATGAGAACCCGTTTCCGTTGCCGCCAATCATAATGCAAAGTGCAGTAGCGGCCCTCAAGTGCCAGTATCTATATCCGGATGACGATAACATCAGCTTGAGGGAAGCGGCGTCCAGCACCTATGGCGTTTCCAAGGATCAGGTCATCGCAGGCAACGGGTCGTCTGAACTGCTCGGACTCATCTACAGAGCTTTCCTCGCGCCTGGCGACAAGGTTGCGATGATGTCGCCAGGGTTTTCGTTCAACCGCAAACTTGCCATGATTCAGGGCGCCGAGTTTCTCGAAATCGGATGTCAAGCTCATTCCCTGCCAATGGAGCAATTGCTTTCCGGTCCGGCAAAAGACGCCAAGTTCATTATGTTGGCCAATCCAAACAATCCGACCGGAACATTCCTCCCGATAAGCGATATCGAACGCCTCGTAGCACAATCGGACCGCTTGGTTGTCCTTGATGAAGCCTACGTCGACTTTGCACCCGATCATGGCCTGCGCCTCATCAACCAGTATCCGAACGTTCTGATCTTGAGGTCATTCTCGAAAAGCTATGCCGCCGCCGGCATTCGCGTCGGTTTCGGTTTCGGTCACCCTGAAATTATTGGCAGGCTGCGAAACATCCAGAACGTCTTCAACATGAACGTCATCGGGCATGCCGTTGGTATCAGCGTGCTTGCGCATCGCGGCGCCTACGCAGAGAACCACAAGCACATCAAGGATGAACGAGAGCGAGTGACAGTCGCGCTGTCGCAACTCGGATTTTCCGTAACGCCCTCCCGCGCAAATTTCTTGCTGGCCCGTGTGCCCGCGGGACAGGACGGCTCATGGTGGCAAGCAGCATTGGAAAGGCAAAAGATACTTGTCGCGTTTTTTCCGGACAAAGGCTTGGAACACTGCATCCGCGTCAGCATCGGCACAAAAGAGCAGATGGATGCATTTCTTGCTGCCGCTGGCGACATTGCTGGAAGCTTAACGGTGCCAAGCTCCAAGGGCAGGGAAGCGTCAGGCTCTGCTTCTTCGTTACGCTGACGCTAATCGGCGATCACACACATCTCTTCCGACTTGCTTGGTCATCCCAGCAAGAGAACAGCCTGCTTTTAAAATCGGGGACTTATCGAGTGACAAACGTCTTTCCTTCAAACCTAGCTTTCGGCATCTTCGATCATCTGGACGAGGATGGCCGCGACATCGGTCGGCAGTACGAAGATCGCCTGATATTAGCAGAGGCGTGCGATCAGCTAGGGTTCTATGCCTATCATCTCGCAGAACACCACTGTACTCCCCATGGGAGAGGTCCATCGCCGAATCTGTTCTTATCGAGCGTCGCCCAGCGCACCCGGCGCTTGCGTCTCGGACCCTTGGTGATGCTGCTTGCGCTTTATCATCCGCTGCGTGCGTTCGAAGAGATCTGTATGCTGGACCAGTTGAGCGGTGGCAGGCTCGAACTGGGCATAGGGCGCGGTGCTCTCCCGATCGAATTGGGCTACTTCGGGATTGGTGCGGACGCGGTGCCGGGCCGTTATGCCGAAGCCAGCGAAATCCTCATGGAAATACTTGTTAATCCGATGAAGGTCGGCACGCTATGCTATCAAGGCCGCCATTTTGATCTCAATGACGTTCCTTTGACGCTAAGACCTCATCAGCGTCCACATCCGCCGACATGGGTCGCTGCCAATCGACCCGAGTCCGCAGCTTGGGCGGCTGCGAATGGAACAAATATCGCGTGTGTAGGACCTTCCTCTTCTGTTCGCAAAACTACTGATGCGTTCCGCGCCTATCGAGAGGACAACGCTGGCGCGGGGGATCAGGCGCAATTTATCGGATTGCTCCGCATGGTCGTGGTTGGGCGTTGTGACACACATGCCTATTCGCTCGCGGCACCTGCTTACGAACGCTGGCTCAAGAGCTTCCAATTCCTTTACGAGCTTAACGCTATCCCCACTCCACCAAACCTGCCGCTGACCTTCGATGCGGCAGTCGAGAGTGAATTGTGCGTGGTAGGATCAGCAGAATCTGTGCGAAAAGCTCTGTTAGGTCAGTTGGAAGAGGCAGGTGCCAACTACCTGCTTTGTCAACTGGCATTTGGAAATCTGCCGCTAGATGCTTCCCTGTACACTGCGACGACCATTCAATCCGAAATCATGGCTCGATTTGGCTGACCATGAAATTCGCGGTCTGAGGTTGAATCGTTGTACAGCGCTCCCTCACATCCACGTGCTCGAGCGTGCACGTGATGGGGACGGGCAATCGGGAGGGAGGCCAAACTGACGACGAGCCGGCGGCACAGAATACCAGGTTTGTGCGTTGGCTGGCGTCCGGGCCATCTTGTGAACCTGCATGATCCTAAGGAGATGATGGCCGAGCGCGTCACGATGCAGGCACGCGTCTGCTCGTCGCGCTCGCGCTACCCGTTGCCCATAGCCCGCCGCAGAGGTTCTTCTCGCCCGGGGCGGCGTCGGTGCGGCGCCTCCAGCTTCATCAGCGGCCCGGCGGTAGCAAAGCCGCCACTCGCTACGGCGCTGTTGAGGGCGCGCTCGCGAGCGGCTTTGCTACGCCCAGCCACCAACGGGAGCGAGCTCGCCCGATGATGGGGTGCACCGCGGTCGGGATACGATGCTGGAGGAAATCGTTCGCAGCCGGTCTTCACGAACTGCGAGGAGTGCTTGTCCTTGAATGCTGCCTGCTGGCCGTCTGCGGTGCCTGAGTGGTCCGCCGACGCGCCCGAAAGTCAACGCCACTACCACAAGGCCGCCAAAAAGTCAGGTCTGGGAGCCAGCTTGCACGGTGGTCTCGTGTTCGGGGATGTCGTCGAAGGAGGCGTAGTTGAGATAGTAGAGTTTGGAATACAGTCCGCCCATGGCTATTAGCTCATCGTGGTTGCCAGTCGCAACAACTTGGCCATTCTGAAGCACGATGATGCGGTCGGCCCCCCGGATCGTGGCGAGACGGTGGGCGATGACGAGGCCAGTCCGCCCTTCAAGCAGCTTGATCAGAGCCTTCTGAATCTGCAATTCCGTGTAGCTGTCGATGTTGGCGGTAGCTTCGTCGAGCACGAGGATCTTGGCGTCAGCGACGAGGGCGCGGGCGAAACTGATAAGCTGGCGCTGGCCGAGAGATAAGTTGTCGCCGCGTTCGCCAAGTTGGGTCTCATACCCGTCGGCGAGGCTCATGACGAAGTCATGCGCGCCGACCGCCATCGCCGCCTCGATCACCTTGTCGCGCGTGGCTTCCGTCTTCTGGTATCGAATGTTCTCGAAGACCGTCCCGGTGAACAGGAATGGCTCCTGCAGCACCATGGCGACCTGTCGGCCGAGCGATTCTTGGGTGAGGTCGCGCACATCATGCCCGCCGACCAGCACCTGACCCTGCTGAACATCATAGAAGCGGTGGACCAGGGCCATCGCACTCGATTTGCCAGAACCGCTCGGTCCGACCAGTGCGACCGTCTCGCCGGGGTTGACCCTGAAGGAGACATTTTTCAGAACCGAACGGTTCGGATCGTAGCCGAATGTGACGTCCCTAAACTCAACCGAGCCGTCCATTTCGGGCGAAAGTACCTCGGCATTGGGTTTGTCCTGAACATCGATCTTGACATCGAGCACATCGGTCAGGCGCTTGCCTGAGGCCATGGCGCGCTGCATGATCGAATATTGCAGGGTGAGTGAGCGGATCGGGTCAAAGAAGCGCTGGATGTAAAACAGGTAGGCTACCAACACGCCCACATCTATACGGCTATTCACGACCATCGAGCCGCCGACCACAATAACGGCGGCCAAGGCGAGGCCGGTGAGGCCATCGACGATAGGCACCATGACCAGTGCATATCTGGCAGCGATCAGTTGGGTCCTGAGGTTGGCATGGGCCCGGTCGTCGAAAAGAATGAAATTCACCTGCTGGCGATCCATTGACTGTATGGTCCGCACGCCGTGAATGGCTTCGGCCAGCGCGCCATTGACGACGGAATTGGTTTCGTGTGCAGCCATGAAGGCGTCGCGGGCACGCGGCAGCCAGACAATGCGGACGATCACCAGGATCGGCAGAACCGACAGCGTCAGGAGGCCGAGGCGAAAGTCGAGCCACAGCATTACGAAAACGATGCCGAAGAGAAGCGCAACATCACCTAGGGAATATACCGAGGTTTCCAGGAACTCCTGTATGGAGTTAACGTCGCCTTGCAGCCGCGACATCAGGCGTCCGACCTCAGTCTTGTCCATGAAAGAGAGCGAAACCTTTTGCAGATGGCCAAACATGGCGCGGCGGATGTCGAACAGGACAGTTTCGGCAATTTTCCCATCCAAGGTTTCCTGCATGTAACCGGCGGCGAAATTGACCAAAATCGCCGAAAGGAACGCGCCGACGGCCGCAAGCTGGGCTGAGCGATCGCTCGCTGCCGGGTTCATGCCCTGGTCGACCGCGTAGCGGATGATCAAGGGGATGAGAAGCTGCGTCCCGGTGAAGATCAACATCGCGACAATCGTGACAACTACCTTTGCCCGATAGGGATGGACGAAGCCCCAGATCCGGCGGAGGATGCTCTTGTCGAAAGCCCGGCCGAACATCTCCTCCTCGATCCGGTGCGAGCCGACGACCGCGCGCGGAGGGCGTCTGCCGTCGTCACGTTCGGCTTCGAGTTCGCCGGGGCCCTGGTCCATCAGCGGGCGCCCCCATACTGGGTCATATGCTATCACCTGGGCGCGTCTGGAGATCGTAAAGGGCCCTGTAGCGTCCCCGCTTCGCCAGAAGCTCTTCATGCGTGCCGCGTTCTACGATTTCGCCGTTATCGACAAAAAGGATCTGATCGGCATGCATAAGCGCACTCAGCCGGTGCGCGATGATGATCGTCACCCGATCCTTGGCGAAGCGCCGCGTCGCCGCGCGAATGCGCTGCTCGGTGCCGGCATCGATCGCGGCCATCGAGTCGTCGAAAACGACGACAGAGGGGCGCAGCATCATGGTGCGAGCAATCGTGAGACGCTGGCGCTGGCCGCCAGAGAGAGAGACGCCGCGTTCGCCCACGACCGTCTCATACCCTGCTGGGAGCCCGAGGATGTAGTCGTGGAGCTGGGCGAATTCGCCAGCGCGTTCAATTCGCTGTCTCTTCGCCCAGGGGTCGCCATAAGCGATGTTGTTCTCAATCGTGGTGGTGAACAGGAACGCATCCTGCTGTACAACAGCAACCGCCTTGCGAAGGCTCTCGAGGGTGACATTGCGTATGTCCTGGCCGTCCAACGTGATGGCGCCACCGGTCACGTCGTAAAAGCGGGGGATCAGATGAGCCATCGTCGATTTGCCGGAACCCTGCGGACCGACGATCGCGATCGTCTCGCCTCTCCGGGCCTCAAAGCTGAGGTTCTTCAGAATGGCGCGGTTTTCGACATTGGGGTACGCAAATGAGACATTGTGGAAGCGCAGAGTGCCGTCGCTTATCTCAAGCGGTCTGGCCTCGAGAGCATCCCTGATCGTGATCTCCTGATCGAGGAGACCGAAAAGCCGCGAACCGCAGCTGGAAGCGCGGGCAAAGGCATTGACCATGAGGCCGATCTGGCGGACTGGCATTTGCAGGATGGTCATGAAGGTCAGGAAGGTCGCCATCGTTCCGACGCTGATCTCGCCAGCGATGAGCTTGTTGCCACCGATCCAAAGCACCAATCCCATTGCGAAAAAGAAGGACAAGGTCATCGCCGACGTGCTGGGTACGTAGATGTCAACGAGATCGTTGGCGAGGCCGAGCGCGGTCTTGGAAGCGCTGTCGAACTTCAGCATCTCATAGGATTGAGCCGCAAAAGCGCGGACCACGCGGATGCCTGCGAGATTTTCCTTCATCACGCGGCTTAGTACCGAAAGGCGCTCATAGAGGTCGAGCCAGGTGGCGCGCAGCCTAAGCTGTGTGGTCGATGAGCGCCAGGCGACAAAAGGCACGAAGCTCAGCGCGACCAGGCCGAGCATGAGATCGATCGAGATCATCATGTAGGCGCCGATCCCGATCAGCATGGTGAGCAGGACCACGCGAACGAGCGCGGTGGAAAAATACATCCGCACGCCTTGGAGATCGAGCATTCCGATGGTGATCAGATCGCCTGAATGGACCCGATCGTGAAAGGAAAAGCTGAGACGCTGGATCTTGTCGTAGTAGGCGAGCCGCAGTTCGTACGCGACATGATGCCCGACGGCTTCGGCAAAATAGTTCTGCGCCATCGTGAAAAGGCCGCGTAGCGCGCTGACGGCGAGCAGCAGGAGAGCCGGGGTCCAGAGCGCTTGTCCTGCCGCGCTCCCGGCGACACCGCCCCCGATGGCTGTCTGGGCCTGGTCGACAGCCCGGCCGAGAAGCTGGGGAATGAGCAACTGGAGGATTGCCGCCATGACCGTCGAGCCCATAGCGAAGGCGACCTGCCAGGGATGCCGAAAATTCATGCGCGTTATGCGCAACAGCGTACTCAAATCCCGGCCCCAGCGCGCCGCTTCAACATGGGTCAACGAATTCAGAGCGTTCGTTGCGCTGCCGACAGCATCACTGTTCACGGGTGTATTCCCGACTGCATTTTGCGCCTTCGAGGAAAGCCGAAGGACGCATCATCAAAGGCGACCGCCATTTTAATCCTGTCCACAACCTGCAGCCTTGCCCGTTCCCAGAAGCCGAGCCGCCGCTTGACTAAGTGGCATGTCGATCACCGTGATTCCGCTTGCCGCAAGGAAACGCGCTTCGTTTCTGGTCAGGGTTTCCGCGTCCATTACGGTGCAATAGGGACCGCGGGAGCGCTTCATGATCTGTCTGGCGTAGGTGCGCAGCATCTGATCGTTGAAGCGGCAGCCAACGAAGAAAAATCCACGGGTGATGCGCCGTTCCTTCACCACGTCAGGAATAGGTGTCTGGATATCAATTTCGGTCAGGACTTCGACATAGTCGGAATCTGCGACGAGAAAGTTTTGCGAGGGCCTACTACTCCCGTGAGGTGCATAGAGGACCGTCTTTGCCCCCGATCGGGCGTCGAGCTCCCTCCCGGACAAATCGTAGGTTTTTGTCCAAATGTTGCCGATTTCGTTCGCCCGCGTGACGCCTTGTATCTCAACGACGTCCGTTCGGCCGGTCTCCACGAGAGCCGTGCGCATCGCGCTGTCATACCAGCTGTCGATGATGAGGGAGAGCGGCAGCCTTGCGAGCCAGGCGTGGAGGAGGGTTGGCCTCACCGGCGCTGCGAATATCTCGGTCATCCAAGCTTGAAGCGTCCGGCGATGCCGGCGCTGTTCGATGAACTGCGCAACCGACCACATATTGGTGCGGATCCTGGAAGGGGCGGGCGCCCGTGCATTGAGTGCCGCGGCAACGACCTCCGGAGTATGCGGCACAGGCGGTTCCGCACAGTTGAACCCAAGAAGACCCGGACCGAGATAGGGGATCACCTCATCGGCGGCGAGCGCTGCCTTCGCCAGGTCAAGCAGCTTATCGGCAAAACTGTCCCGCACTATGACAAGGTGGCCCGATGTCAGGATCGTATTCATGCTCGTTTCCTCGCGACGCACTTAGCGGCAGCATCAGTCCTCTTCGGAAACCTTCCTTGCCTCGACAGTGATCGGCAGACGCGTATCCCGTGGGAGATCGGGTAAGACGAGCCGCCACCCGTTCCGGAGCGTGATAGTTCCGCCCCACAACTCTTCCTTCTCGAGCTTGATGATCGGCTCTTCGAGGTCCTTTTTGGGGACATAGGCCGACAAGCCAGCATCGGTCCTGCGGATCATGACTTTCATCTGGCCGTCCCTTCATTGGTATTGCTTTCAGCACTGCAGGACTCGGCTTTCTCGAGGCTCATCAGTTCACGCGCTCGCATGCCGACGACGGTGCCACGGTCGATCCACTCGACCGCATAGATGAAGAACTGCTGGAGAAAGGTGCCGATGTCGCGCACATATCCCTCGTCGCCCTTCCGCACGAGATTTTCCCCGATTTCCCTGCCGGGATAGGTGCCGTCATTCTTTATGTGGCGAGTGGCACGTACCCGCTCTCCCGGCATGAATCGTGGAGGCCTGCGGATTTCGATCTCCTCTTCGCGTCCGAGCGACATGTCCGTTCCCTGATTCTCTTGCGGCTGCAGATTGTGAACAAGGCGTTCCAGGCGTCCTGCATAGGCAGCCCCAACCATGTCGGCAGCCCATGTGGTCACGCAGGAACGCAGGTCTTCGGCACCGGGCATACCGAGGCACATTGCTGCGCATCGAAGACCCCCTCGCATTCGGTGCACTTCTGTGACTCGATCACGTAGCTCTCGCCTTTGAACTTGATCGCGCCGGAAGGACATTCGAATTCGCAGGCGCCGCATTGGGTGCATTGGGATGCGATGATCTTGAAAGCCATTTTAACTCCTGGTCCGAATGAAATGAGACAGCTCAGGCCGTCGCCGCGAGTGGCGGGGCCCCTGACGCGGCGGTGTAAATCGCGCTGATTGCCGTCTCGATATAGTCATGGGCAAAAGCATCGGTCGCTTGGATTCCAGCCTCCGCGAGCTGATCCTGCGGGCAAGTTCCAATCCTGGCGCACAGCACGATATCTATGCCTTGAAGGGCTGCGATGATGCCATCGAGGGCGGCTTCCTTGCCCAAGCCGCCGAGGCAATACTTCTCCGCCTTCCGATGCCCGACAAAGCTGATCCCCCTCGGCGAGGCTTGATAAACCTGGAATTCCTTCGCATGGCCGAAATGTTCGTTGACGCGGCCGCCGCCCTTGGTCGCCACCGCGAAGAGGACGGCTTTGCCGGGCCTGGCTGCCTTGACCAATCCGATCGCTTCACTTCTGGCCGCCAGGTGATCACGGCGCTCCTGCGCGACCAGCTCCCGATAGGCGTTACGCTTGCTGGCATCGTAGGTGACCTCGCCGGGAATCCGGTCGGCCCTGAATTCCTGGCCACGATCCTCGCCAAGCATGCCGACGGCATCTGCCCGGCACTGCCGGCAGTGGCGCATCAACTGGGCGCCGCCTTCGAGACGATCCTGAAGAGCCTTCAGCTCCATTGCGTTTGGGCCGCGCTGCCCACTCAGTCCGTAGTGCGTGCCGTGCGCCGGGTCCGAAATCAGCGGCATGAGGTTGTGCAGGAACGCGCCTCGCTCCTTGACCCATCTATTCACCTCGATCAGATGCTCATCGTTCACGCCAGGAATCATCACCGAATTGATTTTGGTGAGGATGCCGCGCGCGGTCAGCATCTCCAGGCCCAACATCTGCCGCTCGTGCAGCATCCGGGCGGCTTCGAGGCCGACGTAGCGGCGATGGTCGTAAAAGATCCAAGGATAGATCTTTGTACCGACCTCAGGGTCGACCATGTTGATGGTGATCGTCACGTGATCGACATTCATGTCGGCAAGCTCATCGACATGGTCCGGTAGCGCGAGCCCATTCGTGGAGATGCAAAACTTGATGTCTGGGATTTCCCTGGCGACCCTGGCGAAGGTCGCCTTCGTCTTCTTCCAGTCGTAACAGGCATCGCCCGGTCCGGCGATGCCGAGCACGGAAAGCTGCGGCACCTCGCTGGCGACCGCGATCACCTTGCGTAGCGCCTGGTCGGGCGTCAGCTTTTCAGAGGCCACCCCAGGCCGGCTTTCGTTGGCGCAGTCATATTTGCGATTGCAGTAGTTGCACTGGATGTTGCAGCCCGGCGCGACCGCGACGTGCATGCGCGCGAAATAGTGATGCGCCTCTTCTGAAAAGCAGGGGTGATCCTTGATCTTCTCCCAGACAGCCGGATCCGTGTCGTCGGGCTTTGTCGACGAGCCGCAGGATGACGCGCAGCCACCGGGTTTCATGGTGCCAAGCAACTGGTCACCGAATGTCGTGCTGAGGCTCTCAAGCGAAATTGCCGGTGCAGACATGAACGGCTCCGTTGCTGCGTGATGTCGCAGTTCAAAGCGCAAGAGCTATGCCAGCTCAAAGAGCTGTTTCGGTTCACGAATAGGCTTGTCGTGTCAGATTCCTTCGGATTGCTCCGACACACCTTTGTCGGGCTTACGACAGTGGACACGCAAATAGGGTCGCGAGGCTACCAGCCTTGGGCGCGCAAAGTGTGAACGAGACCACTCCGGGCTGCTTACGGTTGACGTCATCACGACGTCTAGAATTTCTTCACCACGATACCATGCCGGCGCAGGGCGTAGCCGACTTGCCGCGGCGTGAGGCCGAGGATACGAGCCGCCCTGGCCTGAACCCAACCGGCCTTGTCCATCGCGTCGATCACCCGGTCGCGTTCCGCCAGACGCGGGGGACAAGTGGGATCGTTCGGATCGCCTGCCGTAAAGGGAGATATCTTGCCTGCGGAGGCACCGATGCAACTGGCCGGCAGCCGCAATCCGACCGGCGCTGCGTTGACCCGTGCGAGATCGTCGATGGCATTGCCGCCATTCGAGCGGTCGGCTCGCTTCCAGAGGAGCCAGGAAAGGCACTGGCCCTTCTTACAGGCGAAATCGGATGGAGTGATCGTCCTTGAGCGCGCAAGTGTGGCCGTCCTTTGGACGCAGTTCTCCAGCTCGCGGACGTTACCAGGGAAGTAACATTGCGAGATCAGGTCAAGCGCCGGCGCCGCGAAGGCTAGTGCGCGATCGTTCTCCTTGTTGAACCGGTTGAGGAAGGCGTTCGCAAGGCGTGGAATATCGCCGGTTCGCTCTCTGAGCGGAGGCAGGATAATTGGCACGACATTGATGCGGTAATAAAGGTCGGCCCTGAACTCCCCTTTTATGACGGCCGTCTCGAGGTCCTTGTTGGTGGCGCATATGAGGCGCACGTCGACCTGTAGCGTTTTGGTGCCGCCGACTCGCTCCAACTCGCCTTCCTGCAAGACACGCAACAGCTTGGCTTGAAAGGCCGGCGAAATCTCGCCGATTTCATCAAGTAGCAGCGTTCCCTCATTTGCCAATTCAAAACGACCGGCGCGCTGGGAGATAGCACCCGTGAAAGCGCCCTTTTCATGCCCAAACAGTTCTGACTCCAGAACGCTTTCAGACAGTGCGGCGCAGTTCAATTTGACGAAAGACTTCTTCCTCCGACGTGAGAGCTTATGGATGGCCTGCGCAAAGAATTCCTTGCCGGTGCCGCTTTCACCCCGCAGAAGCACGGTGGAATTGGTCCCTGCTACGACCGAGACGGTTTCGAGCACCTGCTTGAGTGCGGGGCTTTCCCCGATGATCCCGTCGATTTTGGCATCCGCATGCCGGGCAGGGTCGTAGGTCCTCCCCTCGTTGGGCGATTTCTCCGGTCCCGATTGCCCATGGCCACACCGCTGACGATCTGTACTCAGGGCGCGATGGAGGCGGATGGTCCGGCCGACAAGGTTGGCGACCATCGTCAGGAAATAAATGTCCTCGTCGTCGCGAAAGTCGGTGGCGCCGTCTCCGGCGCGGTCGATCGACAATGTCCCAAGGATATCATGATCAGCCTTTAGCGGGATACCGATAAAGGCAATTGGGATGGTTCCGATGCTCGAAGACGTTTGAAGGTCAGCCTGAAATAGTTGGGACTTGCGCACGTCCGGTATGAAGAGCGGCGTCCCCGTAGCGACGATTTGATCTGTTGCGGCCTGTGGTATGACGCGGCGAGTGCCTGATTGACGTACGTGGGTATTGCCGGCAGTCGCGGCAATCTCCAGCTCTCCTTCAGCGTCCAGGACGACGATTGCTCCGTGACGCATCTGCAGAAATGAAGGCAGGACGTTCACGACATTGGCGAGCGTAATCTCCAGCTCGCTGGGGGCGGTCAGCACCTTCGATATCTCGTAGAGTCCTCTGAGCGCGATATCTGATTGGGGCATGCTTTTGATGGGCGGTTCAGGGCGGGTCTCCCGAGGTCCAACCTCGTCGACCCGATCTTGCGGTCCGTGGGTCATGGAAACACCTCAGGGGTTGTCGTCCAGAGTGCTCCTCCTTTTTTATCTGAATTCTGAAAGCACAGTATTCACGAGCTTCTCTTCGTCAAAGCGACGATCGAAGCAAAGAAAATAGACTTGGCGTTGGGCGAGACCTAAACTGTATCAAGATCAACCCTCTTAATACGTGCGTGCGTCGGTCATCCGAATTTGAAGAGGACTCCGAAACCGCCGCGTGGATAGTTCCACTCGATCTCGCCACTGGTCTCACACAAAATCCGGCAGGTGCCGCACTCCATGCAGCCGTCAGCAGTGATCTCCACTTGACCTTTGTCGTTCAACTCATAACATTTCGCCGGGCAGACGTGGGTAAGCGCGAGCAAGTTCGCGCTTGGCCTCTCGTGCGGTCGCACTTTGATATGCGGGCGGCCGGAATCCACCAAGTAGCGGTTCTGGTAAAGCTTGTCCTCGACACGTGACTTTGTCACTGCGATCGTCATTTCGTCTCCCTTCAGCGCCACGCCAATGCAAGGCGGACCGCGTCGCTGACCAGCCCCCAACGCGAGCGCGCCTTGATGAAGGCCGCCGTGGTCGCCTTTTCCTTCTCGATCTTCGGCGTGCCGTCGACACGCATGAAGTTCTGCGCGGCTTGCGACATCAACCGCGGATAAGTTGTGAAGTAATTGCAGGAATTGGTGTGGAGCAGGGCCGGCATATCTTTGTATTTCTTCAGGTCCTTGACCACGAAGGACTTGTCCAGCATGGCTTTGTAAAGAGCGAGATTTCGTTTGGTCATAGGAGCGTTGCGGCTGTTGACCTCGATGATTGCCTCAGCCGCGATGCGGCCGGAGGTCATGGCGAGGTTCGAACCCTCGCGGTGAATGGCGTTGTTCAGTTGCGCGGCATCGCCGACCACGACCCAACCGTCGCCAAACAGCTGCGGAATAGCCTTGTAGCCGCCTTCGGGAATGAGGTGTGCGGAATATTCTTTCACTTCCGAGCCGGCGATCAGCGGCCGGATCGAAGGATGGCTCTTTAAGGCATCAAGGAGAACGTAGGGGCTCTCGACCATCGCGGCAAAATCGGAGACGAGGCAGCCAATGCCCAGTGAGATCGACTCCTTGTTGGTGTAGAGGAAGCCGAGCCCGGCCATGCTGCGGGAGGTCGTGCCCACCGCCTCGATCACGCAGCCTTCATCGCCCTTGACGCCGAACCGCTGCTCAATGACCTCTTCGGGCAGGAAATGCATTTCCTTAACGGCGAGCGCCACGGTTTGTGGCTTCGGCATCTGGCGCAGGCCGGCTCGCGTGCCAAGCAGTCCGCAGACACCTTCTGCGAGAACGACCACGTTCGCGTAGATGGCTCCGCCGGCCCGATCTGTGCGGACGCCGACCACCCTGTCCTTGGCGTCACGGATGAGCTCCGTCACGGTCGTCTCGCACAGAACCGTCGCGCCGGCCTCGCGCACCTTACGCGAAAACCATTTGTCGAACTGGGCACGGATGATTGTGTATCGGTTGGGCTTGGCCTCATTGAAGTCGTCCGACCGATAGTGAATCCCGGTATGGGATGTGTCGTCCATCACCCAAAGCCGCTGTTCAACCAAATGCCGCTCGAGAGGCGCATCGTCCCTGAAATCCGGGATGATCTTCTCCAGCATGTTCGCGTACATGATGGCACCTTGGACATTCTTGGAGCCCGGATATTCACCGCGCTCCAACTGCAGCACCTTCAGGCCATGGCTGGCCATGGTGTAAGCAGCTGCGTTTCCGGACATGCCTGCCCCAACAACAATGGCGTCGAAGTTTTCCTCGATCATGTCCGTCCCTTAGCTCGCAAGCTTATCGCGACTGTGGGGCGACAGCCGCCGGGTGAAGGCTTCCGTCAGTGCGGGCAGGAAGCGGATCGCGTCGGTGACGATTCCGAGGTGAGCGAAATCGAAAATCGGCGCGTTCGGGTCGGTATTGATGGCCACGATGAGATCCGCCCCCTCGACGCCAACCCGATGCTGGACGGCGCCGGAAATCCCGGCCGCTATGTAAAGCTTCGGCCGGATGGTCTTGCCAGTTTGGCCGATCTGCCGATCAGCTGGCATCCAGCTCTTCTGGACTAACGGGCGCGAACAGCCATGCTCGCCGCCGATTGCTCGCGCGAGGTTCTTCACAAGCTGCAGGTTCTCCGCCGCGCCAAGACCAAGGCCTCCCGCAACCACGACGTCGGCATAGGCAAGGTTTGCCTTTGCCGACTGATTGTCCGGCAGGAAGCCGAGGACTTTGGTAGCGATCTCGTCCTCGGCAAGCGAGAGCTTGTGCCGGATGACACGCCCGACCGGTTTATCCGTCCGCTGCGGCATGGGCATGACTCTTGGCCGCACTGTCGCCATCTGAGGGCGGAAATTGAGCGTATAGATCGTGCACAACAAGGAACCGCCGAAAGTCGGACGCGTGGCGGCGAGCGAACTGTCGGTATCCACATCGAGTTCGGTGCAGTCGGCCGTGAGCCCTGTCTGCAAGGTCGTCGCCACGGAGCCGGCAAGATCCCTGCCGAGTGTGGTGGCACCGAGAAGAAGGATTTCGGGTTTGTGGGTATCGACCAGATCCGTCATCGCCTTGGTGAAAGGCTCGTTCCGATAGTCGGCGAGCAGGGGCGCCTCGGCGATGTAGACAAGGTCAGCACCATAGGCGAATGCTTCGGCAACGGCGTTCCCGATGGCCTCTCCCGGCGGTCCGAGCACGACGCCTGCAAGCTGGACCTCAAGCTTGTCTGCTAATTTGCGGCCTTCGCCGAGCAGTTCGAATGATACGGGGTGGACCTGGCCGCGTTCGAGCTCGATGAAGACCCAGACGTGCCGGTAGTCCTTGAAATGGGCGGGCAGCTCCTTCTTTATGCCGGAGCGGCCGGCGGCAGGGCGAGGGGTTTCTCGGTTCGCGGTCGACATCGTTTTACTCCTTGCCGTCACGCGCCGCCGTTGAAGGCGAGCTCATGTTCCAGCGCCGGCTGGCGGGTGAAGATTGCGGTGATGAGTTCGTCAGCGACATCGCGCAAGGCCTTCTCGGCGGTGTCGATTAGTGCCGCCTTTTCAGCTCGCGCAGCAGGGGCGAAAACACGCTTGACGACCGTCGGTGAGCCGCGCAGGCCGCATTTGGTGAGATCCTCAATGCCGGCGTCGGCCGCACTCCATTTCAAGACCTGGTTGCGCGCGGCGCACAAGGCGTCGTGGATCGAGCCCCGGCGGATCTCGTTTGTGCCTTCCAGCATGGTGATGAGGCAAGGCAGCCTGCTCTTCAGCATCTGTGTGCCACCTTCGGAGCGGCGCTCGACCTTGATCTCGCCTGCAGCAAGGTCAATAGAGGGGATCTTCGCGACATAGGTCAGTTGCAGGAGTCCGAGGCGCTTGGCGATGCCGGGCCCGACCTGGGCGGTGTCGCCATCGATCGTCTGCTTGCCGGTGAAGACGAGGTCTGGCGTGCCGAACGTCTCGCCGACCTTCGCGATTGCCTGGGAAAGGGCGAACGAGGTCGCCAGCGTGTCGGAGCCGGCAAAATAGCGGTCGGTCAAGAGCACCGCTCGGTCGGCGCCGTAGCCGAGCGCCTTGCGCAGCGCGTCCTCTGCCATGGGCGGACCCATGGTGAGCACAGTGACTTGCCCGCCATAGGCATCGCGCAGTCTGAGCGCTTCTTCGAGGGCGAACAGGTCGTAAGGGTTGATGATGGTCGGAACACCCTGGCGCATGATTGTGTTCGTCACCGGATGGACCCTTATCTGTGCCGAGTCCGGCACCTGCTTGATGCAGATTACGATGTGCATTGGCGGTTTCTCTAGGCTCCTGTCCGGGTGCGGGCATTGCGGTTATCTCCTTGATCCGCATAATTCGTGCCAAGTCTCTTGCGCTGCCCCCTTCCTACAACTTCGGCTGGTTGCTTCTGACGGCGCTGTGGTGATGACCGGATTTGTCGGCTGCTCGACATTGTCGCGTCGCAACCCTTGTCGCCGCTCATTCCCGTCCGAACCGCTTCAGCACCGAGTCGAACGGGACAAAGGTGTGACCCGGCGCGGCAGGTTTGTTCGGATCGTGGTCTTTGAGCACCTTGAAGACCCGATGCGTGAGCGGCGAGGAAATCGCAAAGTCCTCGTAAGCGCGTTCGAGCGTCGCGCGCACCCTCGCGGCAATCACCTGGTCGGGCAGACCGGAGAAATCTTCTTCGGCAAGGTATTGGCCCACGCGCTTCATTATATGGAGCCGCGAGACATTCAGCACCTTGGGGTCATAGGAGACGCCAAGGACTGAGAAGAACTCCTCCGCGGCCGACAGGCGCTTCAGTCGTGCGAGGATGTCTGTGACATCGATGGGGCGGCTGTCAGCGGAACAATTCATTGCATTCTCCCTGGTCGCAAAACTGTGGCCTTTGCGCGCGCGCGCACGGCTGACCTGGACCCGCACAGCTCGAAGAGGGACGCCTCGCTGCACATTTTATCGTAGAGCTCGACCAGTTGAGTTGCAGTGAGCGTCGATTTGGTCTCGGCCGCCTCGCGCCGGACGCGGGCCACCATCGCGGCTGCCAGATCCGGGTCGAGATCGCGACCGCTTTCGCTCAGCACATGGGCAATCGCAGTGGCGCCGGAATGCTTGCCGATGACGATCCGCCGGCAGCGGCCCACCAGAGCCGGATCAAGCCCCTGATAAGTACGCGAGTCCTTCAGCAGCCCTGCGACGTGAATGCCGGATTCGTGGGTGAAAACATCGGCGCCGACGACCGGCTTAGTGGCCGCGGTCTGCCGGCGGGCGGCCCAGGCCACCTCGGCGGCGAGGCCGGGCAATGCGGTCAGCTCGATGCCGGTATCTGCGCCGCCGAAGACCGCCATCGCGGCGGCCACCTCTTCCAGCGCGGCATTGCCCGCACGCTCGCCGAGCCCCAGGACGGTGACGGAGGCATGGCGCGCGCCTGCGCGGATCGCGGCTAGCGTGTTGGCGCCAGCAAGTCCGAGATCGTTGTGCGCATGAAATTCAAGGTCGATTGGAGACTGCACCACCAGCTGGGCGACAAGTTCGAAGGTTGAAAACGGGTCGAGAACACCGACTGTGTCGGCCAGCCTCACGCGGCTTGCGCCGGCGCGTGCGGCCGTCTCGATGACGCGGGCGAGATGATCCCGATTGGCCCGCGAGGCATCCTCGCACCCCACCGCGACGAAGAAGCCGGCGGCGGCGGCGCGCCTGACCATATCATCGATGACCTGGAGCGCTCCCGCCTTGTCGAGGCCGAGCTTGGCGGCAAGTTGGATGTCCGACGCAGGCAGCGACAAATTGACCGCTTGGACGCCGCTCTCGATCGCTGCATCGAGATCCAACGACGTCATCCGGCACCAGGCCATGAGCCGAACCGGAAGACGCCGCGCGACCACGGCGCGAATTGTTTCGATCTCGTCGACGCCCATGACCGGCGTGCCGATCTCGATCTCTGTCACGCCGGCCGCCGCAAGAGACTCAGCGATCTCCAGCTTTTCCGTCGTGGTAAAGGCGACGCCCGGCGCCTGCTCGCCATCGCGCAAGGTCGTATCATTGAGAGAGACATGACGGGTCATGACCGGCAGCCTGTTCTTCTGCCGCTCACGCATAGACCGGATTACCCGGCCCAGAACCGAAAAAGCTGCGCAGCTTCCCCACAATTCCCGGCATGGCCTCGAGCACCCGGTCGATATCCTCTTCGCTGTTGTCCCGCGCCAAGGAGAAGCGGACTGCCGCGTGCGGCGTTTTCATCGCGCTTAGGACATGGCTTGGCTCCAGAGAGCCGGAGGTGCAGGCCGAGCCAGAGGAACACGCGATGCCAATGCGGCTGAGGAGAAGTGGAATTCCATCACTGTCGACATGTTCGAAGGAGATGTTTGCGGTGTTGGGCAACCGTTGCAGGGGATCACCAGTGACACAGGTGCTTGGGATGCGCTGGAGGATCCCGCCCTCCAGGCGATCGCGGAGCGACTTTACCCGTGTGGTCTCGTCGTCCATGAATTTCAAGGCGAGTTCGGCCGCCGTGCCGAGCCCGGCTATGCCGGGCGTATTCTCGGTGCCAGCACGCCGGTTGTGTTCTTGGTGACCCCCCTTGATCAGCGAATGGAAATTGACGCCACGTTTTACGAAAAGCGCACCGATCCCTTTCGGCCCGTGCAGCTTGTGGCCGGAGAGCGACAGCATGTCGATTGCGGTCGACTTCAGGTCCATCGGAAGCTTGCCGACCGCCTGCACAGCATCGGTATGGAATAGGGCGCCCACTTCCTTGGCCAACTCGGCAAGCCTGGCCACGGGGAAGATCACACCAGTCTCGTTGTTCGCCCACATTATTGATACGATTGCCACCTGTGGTGTGAGGGCGGCCATATAGGCGTCGAGGTCGAGCCGGCCACGGCAATCCACCGGGATCCTATGCACCTTGACGCGGCGGGTCTTCTCAAGATGCGCGCAGAGCGTCAGCACGGCGGGATGCTCGACCGCGGACGTAACGATCTCGGTTCGGTTGGGCGCAGCCTCGAGCGCTGAAAGAAGCGCTGCATTGTCGCTTTCTGTCCCACCCGAGGTGAAGGTGATCTCATCGTCGAACTCCGCGCCGATCAGCGCTTGCAACTGCCTCCGCGCCTTTGTCACCGCCGCACTGACTGAGGCGCCAAGAGCGTGCGCCGACGAAGGGTTGGCGAATTGATCCCTAAAGAACGGCAACATCGCTTGCAGGACCGCAGGATCGACCCGTGTGGTTGCGTTGTTGTCGAGGTAGACAGGCTTCATAGGTGCGATCCTCAGTTGACCAGAATGACGCGGCGCGGACCGACTCGTTGAGCCTCTGGCGCATGCCGTTGATGATAATGGGCCTGAACTGGCAGCCCGCGCAGACGCCCGGAGTGTTTGACGCAGACCGGATCTCCGTCGAGATGGACATGTTCGCAGTGGCCGCCGTCAGCCGTAAGGACGCCCGAACGCGATAACGTTATCGATGAGCCGAATTTGGCACAGCAGCGCGATCTGTCCGCAAGCAGCTCGGGTGACACCAGGACCCGAGCTGTTTCGGGAGGCGGCGTTCTTTGCACCTTACCGGAAGCGAATGGCGGTCCCGAGATCCGTTTTCCTTGGTCTTTAGGACGGGGACATCTGTCGTGCCGGCCATATAAGTCTCCTCTGCCGCAAAATGAGTCCGACGGCCGCATAGGCGCTTCGGGCGTTTAACTGAAGGACTTGCCGCAGCCGCACTTCTCGCGCGCATTGGGGTTATCGAAGACAAAGCCGGAAGATTCGAGCCCGGTGAGGAAGTCAACGGTCATGCCGGCGACATGTGGTTGGGAACCCGCGTCCACGAACAGCTTGATCCCATTTGTGCCAGTGATCGCGTCGCCCTCGCGCGACACGCTCTCCAGGCCCATTAAGTATTTGAAGCCGGCGCAGCCGCCGGCCTCGACCATGATGCGAAAACCTTCCGCCGGCTCGCTGGCGCGGGAAAGAGCAGTCTTGAAGGCGGCAACAGCGTTGTCGGTGAGCGTAATCATGGCTCCATTCTCCTCAGTCCGGGACCTGCTTGCGCATCACGTCGCATGCACCGTGCCAAAGCGAAAAAAACGTTTCAACACAGCGCGGCATCTCTGACACTGCCGTGCTTCTTGTGAGTGCATTGCTGCGAAGCTGTCGGCCAACCGACACGTACTGTCGGGTTTGTCGGGTCTGCCACGAGGGATGTTGGGCCTGAGTTCTTGGTTGAACTCACATCACCAAATACAGAACTTCTTCTGAGCTTGCTTCGGCGCAATTGGCACGGTTTTTGAGGCTCCGTTTGGCGAGGCGGCAAGAGCATGCCGATCCGCAATCATGCCGTGGGTGCCCTCGCGATGGATGGGGCGAAGCAAGGGAGCAACATGTCAGGACCGGGTCAGATACGCCTTGCTTGGCAAAGCAGCGCCGCCCGTGGCATCCGAATGCCCGCGTGGCCGATTGCGACAACACCCACACTCGCTCACCACCGCCCAGTAGCCGCCGACCGGCTCAACGGGATGCCATCGGCATGTGCCTGCTCGCCGGTTTTCGCGCGGGTGCGACGCCGTGTGCACGCTGTCCAGCGACACTTTGTTCATGGGCCAGCAGCAGATCAGGGGCGAGCATTACGGCCGCCCTATCGGCTGAAGATTCCCCGGCAGGGCAGCTGATCCTTACACGTAGGTAGAACCAGGGGTAAGACATGGACCAGCGCGAGAAACCGTCGCCGGACGAAATCCGGTGGGCGTGCGAAGACAATCCGAAAATCCGGGAGCATGATCTCGCCGCTCGATTGGGCATTTCGGAAGCCGAATTGGTCGCGGCGCATTGTGGTCACGGCGCGGTGCGCATCGAGCCGCGCGTCGATGATCTGCTGACCGGCCTCGAAGCGGTCGGCGAGGTGATGGCGGTCACCCGCAACCAAAGTGCCGTGCACCAAAAGATCGGCGTCTACGACAAAGTGGTCACCGGCAACCCGCATGCCATGGTGCTCGGCGACGAGATCGACCTGCGCATCTTCCCGAAAGCGTGGGCGTATGGCTTCGCCGTCGAGAAGCGCGAGGGAGCCGAGATCCGCCGCAGCCTGCAATTCTTTGATGCCACCGGCGAGGCGATGCACAAAGTACATCTCAGGCCCGCCTCGAACCTGCACGCCTATCAGAATCTGGCGGCAGAGCTTGTATCCTCCGACCAGGAGCCGATCATATCGGTCGAGGCGAGCGGGGCGCTCGATAATGCAGTGAGTCCAGACCAAGCCGCCACGGTCGACGACCTACGCGAGCACTGGAGCCGGCTGAGCGACGTGCATCAGTTCTACCATATGTTGAGGACCCTGAAGCTCAGCCGCTGCCAGGCGATGCGTATGGCCGACGAGGATTACGCCTGGCTGCTCGACAATGATGCCGTTGGCGCCCTGTTCCAACAGGCGGCCGAAGACGAGATGCCGATCATGTGCTTTGTCGGCAATCGTGGTTGCATCCAGATCCATTCCGGCCCGATCAAGTCGGTCAAGCAGATCGGGCCGCGGATCAATGTGCTCGACGAGAACTTCCATCTCCATCTTAGGACTCATCACATCCGCGAGGTCTGGGCCGTGCGCAAGCCGACGAGGGACGGTCACGTCACGTCCGTTGAAGCCTATGGCGCCGACGGCAAGATGATCGTCCAGTTCTTCGGCACGCGCAAGGAAGGCGAACGCGAGCGCAGCGACTGGCGGTTTCTGGCCGAGAGTCTGCCACGCGTTCCCGGTCCGACCGACCGGGATGTGTAGAGTGCCGACAGGCCCTCGGATTGACCGGCCGCCATAGGACTCGGCACCACGTTCCGACAGCGGCTCGCGAGGAAATATAGGTCCATGTGCCATAGAGCTTGCCGTGTTAGCGCATACGCACGGTCAGGTGTGCACGCCGGAATTGACCGCATCGATACAGTCAGGCTCGTCGCCGGCCGGATCGCTGCGCACGAGTGCATCGCTCGTCTGACCGGAAATCCTTGCAGCGGCTACAACAACGCATATGCCATCAGCGCCGAACCGAAGCGGAAGCGCGGCCGGGTCTTGTCGGACCGCACCCGAACCTTGCGCTGGATCGCGTCGTTGCTCAATCCGGGCCGTGCGAGCGATCTCCTCGCTAGTCGACCGGAAGGCTGTGCAGCAGCAGCCAAGCCGAACAGCCCGATGTCGCGGACTCGACAAAACCGACCACGGATGTCGGTTGTCGGACGTTGTCCTAAGAATGATGGACAGGTGATCATCAGCGGCGGGCCTAGTGCAGGCTGGCATTGCTTGGTACAGCGCCATGGGTACGCCTATCCGGCACGCGACTTGCTTCGACAATTTGATCAGCAGGGCATCAGCAGTGCGTCACGGAGCTCAGAGGTGATTGACCAGCCTCACAACCCTAACGGGGATAAGCGGCGGCTTTGCTTCATGACCGCAGCGCGGCGGAGATGCCCCTTCTGATCGACTTCGCAACCGATCTCATCCGCGCTGGTGCAGGTGGGCTGTATCAGGCGACAGAATCTAGAAGGCGCCCGACAAGAGACGTGCCCATGCTGGAAATCGACTTTATGAACAGCAGTGCAATCTCAATCGAGCCATGAACGCCAATGTAGAGAAAACAAAATGGCGACCAACCCCGTTCCAGATCATGTCCCGCCCGAAATGGTGAGGGACTTCAGCCTGTTTACATCGCCAGGGATGCCACCAACACCCAACGGGGATCCACACGCAGCTGTCGCTCGCGTACATGACGGGCCTCCGATCTTTTACTCCCGCTACAACACGCAAGATGGCCGGGGTACCTGGGTCATCACCCGTGCCGCGGACCAGCGGAAGGTGCTGCAGGACGCAGAGACTTTTTCCAGCCATCGCAGCATCTTCTCCTCCATACTGGGTGAAAACTGGCCCACGATCCCGCTTGAGCTCGATCCACCGGCCCATGGCGTCTTTCGCTCACTGCTCAATCCGCTGCTTTCGCCAAAGCGGGTGTTGGCTTTGGAACCGGCTGTCCGCGAACGGGCGGTCGAGCTGATCGAAAGGATCGCCGCGTCGGGCACAAGCTGCGACGTGATGAAGGATTTTGCATTTCCTTTCGCGGTGAGCACCTTTCTTCGCTTTCTGGGGTTGCCTGATGACCGACTCGATACATTCGTCGGCTGGGGGAAAGATCTGCTCCACGGCGACGATAAGGAACGACCTGTGGCTGCCCGGACGATCGTGGCATTCATCGACGAACTTGCAGCCATGCGCCGCGATGAGGCGGTTGACGATTTCATGACCTTTATCGTGCAGGCACAGGTCGAGGGCCGCCGGCTGACGGACACCCAAGTCCGCGGCATCGGCGTGCTTGTCTTCGTCGCTGGGCTCGACACGGTCGCAGCAGCTATAGGCTTTGACTTGGCCTACCTCGCGCGCAACCTCAAAGATCAGCAATTGCTGCGGAGCGAACCGGACCGCATCCCGCTCGCAACCGAAGAATTGCTGCGGGCCTATCCGCCCATTCAGTTGATCCGCGTGGCCACGAAGGATATCGACTTCGAAGGCGCGCCGATCCGGAAGGGGGACTATGTTTCCTGCGCCACCATGATTGCCAATCGTGACCCGGCGGAATTCGAATGCCCCAACACGATCGATTTGGAGCGGGAGGACAACCGCCACGCCGCCTTTGGTTATGGTCCCCACCGTTGCCTTGGCTCACACCTTGCCCGGCGGGAGATTGTCATTGGCCTGGAGGAGTGGCTGGCGCGCATCCCGGCTTTCAGGATCAAGCAGGGTACGGCACCGATAACCTCTGGCGGCCATGTGTTCGGGATCGAGAATTTGATCCTAGACTGGTCCTAGGCCCGCCCCGAGCCGGGGCACCGACAATGGAGGCAGCGCCATGCGCATCATCGTCCAAAATGCCAAATGCCAGGGTCACGCGCGATGCGCGGCGCAAGCGCCGGACATCTTCAAGCTTGATGACGAGGGTTACATCCTGCCTGGTGACATTGAAGTTGCGCAAGGGGAGGAGCTGCCTGCATCGCGAGGCGCGCGATCCTGTCCTGAACGTGCGCTGGAACTCACCCGCTGCGCGTTTTGAATCGGACTCATTCAACCGTGAGTCTGGCGGCTTGAACCATGTGGCCGCACTCAGCACGCGACCTCTGTCCCGCACGGTTCACGTCCAACTCTGCGGGGGCATTCCGGCGCCTGTGTTCCCCGTGAGGCGCAAACGGCAGGGCCGGGGTTCGCGAAACGCCTCCTTCCAATCACAGAATTTGCGACAGAGCCGAGTGGACCAGACGAAAATTTCCGAACTACTCGACCGCGAGGCGATCCGCGACTGCGTACACCCGAAGAACTGCCCGACCCATGTTGCGGCAGGCCGGGTCGCTGCATGAATTGATAGGGACAAACCAGGAGAACGCACCATATTTGCTCAACATTATGCCCGGCTCAGCACCGGCCAATCGCCGCAGATCGAGCTGGACCAGCATGTGCTTGCCTGTGTGCTTTCACGTGCGCTCGAGGAGATCGAGGCCGGCGAGGCGACTGTGACGGAGGCAACCGGACTTTCGCGCGCCGAGCTGCGCGATGTCCTGTCCCGCTGTTTTCCTGCTATTCCTATCAACGCGTTTGCCTTGAAAGAGGTGAGCGAGCCCGAGCCGGATCTGGAGGAAGAACTGCTGCATGGACTGCTGTTGGCGCATGCCCGTCCTGGCGACCCGACGAGCGCCCGCTTCGCCAGGATCATCGCCCGGCGTGCCATGCGCAATGACCACCTCTGGCAGGAGCTTGGCCTTTTTAATCGGACCGAGCTCGGCCGCCTGCTCGCCTCGCATTTTCCGACGCTGGCGGCCGGCAACACCCAAAACATGAAATGGAAGAAATACTTCTACCGCAAGCTCTGCGAGGCCGAAGGTTTTTCGCTGTGCAGCGCGCCCAGTTGCCGGGAATGCAATGATTTCGAAAGCTGCTTCGGCCCGGAGGAAGGCGAAAGCCGGCTCACACGGATCAAGAACGGCATCGCCTCGGATTGAGAACCGCTTTCGTCTGTCGTACAGCCGCAGCGCTCGCGCCGCGCCATATGTCTCTTACGAACGTCGACTGACGCCTTCGGGGATTGAATGCTGTGCCTGCTGTCCGATTAGTCGCCATGCTCACTTCGGCGGGCGCCGTCATGATGGCGGTGCGGGATGCGACCCGCACTATCGCCGCCGACCAACTGGTGTTCTCCGGGCCGTTGCTGCTCGCCTGCCTGGCGGTTGCGGCGCCTGGGCGGCCGCGGTTCACCGCCGTCATTGTTCGCGCTGGTGCACAGTTTCGCCTCGATCAGCCATTGGGGCGGCCAGATTGTCTCCGGCGTCGCCATCAATTTCGTTGCTGCCGGTTCCGCCATCATTCTCGGCCAGGTTCCGGCGGCGCGCGCGCTGGGGTTCCTGGAAGCTTTTCGAACTTTCTGCCTTGCGCCTCCAGCTGAATTTCGCGCGCTCATGAAGGAAGTTGACGGCCCTGGACATACAGTGATGCAAGCATGATCGAACCGCTTATTCGGGGGGTCGAGTCGGGAGAGGGCTACCGCCAATACAGCGCTGTTGTAGAGATCGTCTGCTAACGGACCATTCGCGGTGAGTTTATGCGGTTTAGATCTGGTTTTGCTTCAACCGAGTCCCGGCGCTGGTATCTAGGGACTCAGACGGCCGCACCGGCAGAATCGCGTATGTTCGCGCACCCTCTTCGACCTTTCTGAGTTGCACCCAAGCCCGGTAGCGCGGGTCAATACTAGCCCCGAATATTTTACGTTTAATTGGCTGCTTTGCGCCTCATCTGCCCACTCAGGATCAGCGCGTCGGTGAGCGACCACTCCCGGTCACTATCCTCCACCGCTCGGGCATAAGCCCGGCGGCGCATATGTACGCGGTAACTCGGCTCGGGATGATCCTCGGCAAGGGTCAAAATCTCCCGATAGGTTGCTTCGCCTGGGATCGCCGAAAGGAGATTGAACAAACTGTTACGGGCATCTTGGGCATCATCGCGCGTCGTGGGCGAATAGACGCGGCCGTTCGCACGATCGAGGTCTTCCCTCGATCGGATATGTTGGTGCATCAGCACATAGAGCGCTTTGAGAAATTGCGGACTTTTCCAGGCGCTAGTCGACAAGCCCGACTGATAACTGCCGCCTACGAGAGAGACGACGAACTCCTCGGCAAAGCGTGCGTCGTCGGGCGACGAGAGCGAGTGGAGATGAGCGTCGAGGACCGGGATCGCTGCGTCGGGAGCGCAATCCACCCACATGGCGAGCCAACTGGCAAACTGGTTCGCGGGAGTAGTCGCGTCCTCAACACGACGACGGGCGAGGGCGGCGAGAGAGGCGGTCGAAAGTCCACCGCTGATCATGATCGTGCATCCATGGCGCAGGCAATCGCCATTCGCGGCACCATGCTCGGACAGCCAATCATGGATCGACGGTGCCAAGGCCGCGTGTAGCCAAGGCGCGTGGTAGACCAGGTCGTGGAGCATGTAATGCATCGGCTTGGCACCGCTATTGGCCAGTTCCCAGCGCGTCTCGCCCCAAATCAGATCGAAACCGGCTTCAGGATGGGCACGGTAGAGCGGTTCAAGCCAGTGCGGAAAACCATTCAACTCGGAGAAGACGTAATGCAGGGCATGCAACGCATCGTCGTTGCCGAGCTGGGTCAGGCCCCTCCCATCATCGCCGGACTCGATCTCGAGCCCTGCCATTGCGAAGATCAACGCATAGGGAATGGAGTTGCTACCGCCATTTTCTGAGCGCAGGGTTGGGCGATAGGCGCGCCAATGTAGCTGAGCACCATCGCGAAAAGCCACGGCGACCGCCTCGCCGAATTCGGGAATGAGCATCTGCCATTTGCTACCAGCGCCGCGGCTGATTCGCATCCCATCGCCCTCAACACTCTGCAGCAGATGAGCTTGGTCCCAACTCATCTGTCCGGGTTCTAGGCCAGCCGGCTCGCGCACGAGGTCGGGATTTGCCTTGAGTCGTGCGACGAGCGCCGCCCGGCCGGCCGCCTCATTCTCGTCGCGCCTGCGGCGACGTTGTGCCCATTTGCGCTCATTGGCGCGCCACCGCCTCCGCTCTGGCGACGCCATCGGGCGCATTAAGGTCTTGAGTTTGGATTCCAGAATAGGATCGCCGCCAACCGACCGCCACAGAAGCCGGCGCCAACTACGAGGACGCCGGTTCTGCGCATAGGTACGAAACGTCCGGGACAATGCCAGCGAACGATCATCAGCTAAGTCTCGCGTTCTGGTCCAACCAAGCGTGCGCGAGAAGCTTGGTTCGTCAAATGCCCAGAAGTGACCCATCCAACTGACGGTCCAGTCGTCGTCCACCGGCTTGTCAGTGTCCTCACGTGCTTCGCGTACCATCGCGACCGTGTGCCAGAACAGTGCATCATTCAGTGCCGTCCACCGCGGGACTAACTTGTTAAGCTTGGTCCGATGCTCGTGTTCTTCGCTGGCGCCCCAATGTCGCAGGGCAGGCGCCTGGCTCAGTACCGCCAGCGGGGCGGGGTCGAAGCAGGCTTGCGAGCGGCTGACGATTAGGCGTTCGACGGCATGCATTGCCGGCGCCATCAGCCAGCGGAAGGCTTCCGAGATCTTGCATTCGCGTCGTTGGATATGCGGTTCGCGCGCGAGGAAATCGGCCAATCCCTCGATGAGTCGAACTAATGGCCGCTCCGGGGCAGTGTCGCTGGTTAGCGGTAGCCGATCGATCAGACTGCGAATAGCCTGACTAAGGCCTGTGGTCTCGAATCGTTCGTGCGACTCGACCGTTTCTAGTGACGCGAGCAAAAGGTCGACCGAAGCGAGATCTGGTGGCGCCCCATCGACAAGTTCGCCCAAAAGCCGGCGCGGCAGCACTACACCGGATGCATTCAGCGCAGACCATAACTCCCTGCCAGCGTCAGCACCGCCGATCGTCGAGACCGCACGGGTCGAAACAATACGCGCGTAGATGCCACGGTCAGGATCACGCGCGACTGGGGACAGTCGTTCGGCGGCGACCGCCATAGCACCCTGCCACACCAACCGGCCGAGGAAGAAGATGACGTCATCATTGTCACCATAGGCGCCGAGCAACGCCAACGTCTCATCGGTAAGGTCGGGTTGTGCGATCCTGGCAATCGCGCTGTTGTCGCCACCGCGTGAGTCTCCAGTGGCTATGCGCTCGACAAGATCGCGCAAGATGCGCTTCCGAACCTCGATCGGCAGGCGGGCTGGATCGCCGCCTTCGGTGATGATCTCCGGTTGCAAAGCGAGAGCCCGATCTCGTACGCGCTCATCGAAGAGGATGAGCCATGGTAGCAGCGGACGCGTGCGCGGCACGACCACGGCTTCCCCGTAGACTTCGCGGAATAGCAAAGCCTCAATCTTGGCGCGAAGCTCGGGGTTCGCCAGCGCGCCGGCCAACTCCTGCGCCGCCAGCAGTTCGCGGCTCTCGCGATGGCGGAAGCGCACCATTTTGTAAATCGCGTCGGTGAACACTCCCCGGCCGAGCAGCTCAAGGATCTCGGCGATCGTCCAGTCATGCAGAACTGCGACGGCATCGATCCCCCCGCCAGAGGCCCCGGGCATCTGAATGTTGGCCTCGCCGGTGAGTGTCGTTGCAATCGCGATGCGGCGGGCGCCTTCCACCGCCTTTTCTAACGATAGTGTGACGAGCCTGCCGGCTGAAGGCGCAAGTCTGCGCCGGAGACCGCGTTCGAGTACCGCCAGGCGACTGTCAAGCGAGCCGGTCTCCCCCCAGACGGCGAGGATGTCTTCCAGATCGAACGGAAGCTGGGCGATGACGAATAGATCGGTGCGTTCGAGCGCCTCGATCAACGCGTCGGCATCGCTCACTCCCCGATGGCCGGCAAAGATGCGGATATCGTCGGGGTCAAGTGGAGCAAGTCGAAAGAGTTCAAGGCCCGGCTTGGCATCGTTCTTGGCCGCTGACACCTCGGGCTCGGCCTCATCGCCGGTCGCCTCGCGTACGGGCGGCTCATAGGGCAGCAGTTCTTCTATCAACGCACCGTCGATCCTAGATCGCCAAGCGTATGGCCGGCTCGAAATATAGACATGCGCGCGCTGCCGTGCATCGTGGATACGGCTGGCAAAGGCGCGAATGGCCGTCTCGAACGCGCGCGGCGCCTCGAGCCTGACCTCGTCCACGGAATCGAGGAAGAACCAAGCTTCGCCGGTTCCCGCTAGCCACGCCTCGAAAGCCTCCGGCTTGCCGACCTCGAACGCGGCCCCAAACGCCTCGTCGATATCCTCGATCCTGATGAAGAAGGCATTGCGGCCACGTGCCGCAAGACGCTCCGCCTCCGCCTTAAGCTCAAACGTCTTGCCCGCGCCGGCATCGGCAAGGATCACGCATCGATAAGCGTCGCGAAGCGATCCCCATTCAAGGCGCTTACCCCGATCGAGGATCGTCCAGATGTTTTCAAGATCGACATCTGCGTCCTGATAATGGCGGGAGATCGGCGTGAACCGTCGGATAAGGGGGACGGCGCCGATCACGGCCCTGACCCTGCATCGAGCGGATAAAGCCTCGGAAACCAGCGCTCGGCTATATTGGCCGGAAAACCCAACCGAAGCGGTGCCCGACTGCTCGACGATGTCAGCATGCCCCGATCGATCAGCGCCGAACTGATGATCCGCGCCGCGCGTTCCTCGTAGCCTGTGAGAGACGGCACCCGGCCGCGCTCGACCTCGCCATTGAGCGCTGCCTCTCGGAGTACCACGAAACTACCTCGTGGCAGCCGCTTGGCACGGACTTCTTCCTCGATATGCAGTTCCATCCGGCGCAGTAACACGTCGGGCTCAAGCAACTCGCTCATGAAGGCGATCTGATCGAGCGCGCGTTCAAGAAAGAATCGTGAGAAGGCGACCAAACCGCGCTGTGTCAAGTTCCCGCGCCCGTCGCGGTCGCCTTCCCGAGGACCATCGGCCGCCATCAGCAACTGTTTGTAACGGGTCTCTTCACGCGCAAGGCCGCGCGCGACCGACCAAAGACTTGTGCCAATGCCAAGCCTTTTCAGGAGCGCGTGTGACATCAGTCGCGCAACACGCCCATTGCCGTCGAGAAAGGGATGGATCCAAAGGAAGCGATGATGGACAGCGCCAACAGACTGGACCTGACGTAGGCGCGATAGAGTTGGGGCCGTATAAGCCTGATCGAACCGGGCGAGGAATCGTGGCAGGTCACCGTGAAGCGGAGGTTCGTGACGCCCAACACGGACATCGCGGGTTCTTAACTGGCCAGGCACCACTCGGAGCCGTTCGCCCGTGTCAGGATTCTCGACCCAAAGGAACTCTTCTGGCAGCCGCTCACAAAATCGCTCATGCAGCCAGCGAGCGTAGGTTGCAGTCGCCGGCCAGATCTCCGGATCCTTTTGCTCATCGATCAACTGCTGCACGTAGATATGCGCAACAGCCTCCTGCTGGAGTTCGCGCTGCTTGGGTTCACTCGAAAAGTCATTTGCTAGCGCACGGTCGATGTCGCGCGGATGAGTATCGTGGCCCTCGATCAGGTTGGAATAGTAGCAATTCATCGAGCGCACGAGCGCACCAACAGTCTCCCGCACGATCGGGTGCATGCGGCCGGCAAGGCGGCCGGCATCCAACAGCAACTGCGCTGTCGTGTCCTCAAGATCGCGCACACCCTCTTCGGGTAGCATCGGTTCCATCGCGCTAGTGCCCATGCCGGAAATTATGCCGCATTTCATGCCGCTTGTATATGCCGGATTTCATGGGAAAAGATGCGAATCATACCGCTATCTATGCCGGTTATATTTCCGGTTAGCTCCGTGGACCACCGCATGGGCTGAGAGGAGTTTCGCAAATCGCCCTTTTCAGCGCACCAACACGCGCATCCCGCGTCCTCCTATGCGAGCGAGATCCCGTAAACCTCGCGTTTCAGAGGCAACTAAGGCTGGCAGCAGCGACTTTCTCAAGCCAAACTTTCTGAAGCTTTCAAGCTAACTGACGAATGAAGAACGCATGCTTCAAAGTAGCGGAGCTTGGCGGTCAAGCGGCAAGTTGATTTTACGCCAACGTTTAGGTAAAGAGTTTCGCTACGTCGTTTTCCTCGTCGAGCGTCAGCTTCTTAACGCGACTCACGTGCGGCGATTGCAAACCAGCATACATTTGAGTGTCGTTGAAGATCAGAAAAGCCATCAGTCTTTTTGTATGACCCGCGATGCGCCGCCAACTGCGCCGATCGACAAAGGACGGTTCGGCTACTCCGCCTGGGTGTGTATGCCATTCGCCAACCCAATCGATCGTCTGCCCCGAGCGCACCCACTCTCGAAGGGCCCGAAGCTTGTGACCTTGCTCAGATCTCCGGAAGAGGGTTGGAGTGGCATAGTCCCACCGCCCCGGGAAGGTAGCGCTGTCGATCTGAATTGCATCGTTTTTGCGGTAGCCGAGGAGAAGACCGCCGCGTTCGCTTAGTCTCGGCCAGTTATTTTCGTGTTCGCGAATTTTATCCAAGACCGATTTCGGCACCAGTACCTGCGTCATGCTGACGTTCGTCTCGACGCACATGCGGGGCAGAATTCAGAAGGTCTCGGAAAACGTGGTCCTTGCACCCGCCCGCGGCGCAGATCGACCACAGCGGACCTGAGCCGCGGACCCGGATGGCCGTTAGCCCAATCGAGCGCCGCACGCGTTGTCAGACTGGCTGCCATCATCGGCGCGTCGATCGTGAAGGGGATGAATGAGCCGTCCCCACAAGTCGCAGGCTGCAAATTCAGTTCGTCCTTCTCGTCTCCGACCGGAAAGCGCCAAGGTCCATCGAAGACGGGCTTCAAACACCGGAAGCAACTGAACTCGTCTCTTAAATTGAGAAAGCTCTGCACGCCCGCGCCGTTCATAAACACCCAAGAGTGAAGAAGTGCGCTAGTCTGAATGGCGGAGTTATCTAGATACCATTCGTTGATGGCCGACTGTACGTTCCAGGAACCTGTCGCATCGATTATCAGATCATGTTTAGCCAGCACGTCCAAATGTTCGAGCGCATCTTGCTCGTAGGCAGCTACATGCACCTGCGGGTGAAACCGCTCTAGCTCGGCCGCGACAGCTGAGGCTTTTGGTTTTCCGATGTCGGTAAAGCCAAGCAAATGTCTCCCGATGTTGCCTTGGGCCAAAACTTCGTTGTCGAAGAGGCTAAAAGGCTTGCAACTGCCCGCGCCTATCTGGACGAGCATGCGAGCAAGATTGCTACCGATCGTGCCGCAGCCAATGAGGGCTATCGATTTTTGCTGCAGGGTATTTTCGCTTTGATTGTTTCGATTTGTCACGTCAGTCAGACTCGACCACTGACCCGAATATCTGTCCAGAGTGATTTTGGTGGCTAGCGTTTCTGCGATACCAAGCAGCGCCTGTTGACGTATATTACCTTTCGACACTGCATGCTTGAGGTCTTGCGGAAAATTGACGGAAATGCCAAGCAGAGCGTTTGGCGCGGAGATAAAGAGACAGTTGTCCGCACATAGGAACTGCACAAGCCTTCGCCAATCGCGGTGCAGATCAGGATGTCCTACCAGCCACTTCTTGAGGTCTGCGAGCGTCCGCGGCGCCATCATGATACCTATAGGCCCAACGAGCTTTTCCGTTCGCCAGAACTCAACTGCGCGGGGAAATGCTGACTCGTAGCCGCGTAGTTTCTCTTCACTTGAGATGCATAGAAATTCCACCTTGCCTTCACGCTTGGCAAGAAAGAGAGTTGCACGCCTGCCATCTGCAACCTCATCTCGCGGAAGCATGCAGCGCACTGTCAGGTCTGACTTCCAGTAAGATTGGTATTCGTCTATCAACTCGGCGGGGCCTTTCCCTCGGTAGGAAAGCTCCAGTGTCCTGCTCGCTTCTTCGAGCACTCGCAAAATCGCCTCGCCAGGCTGATATAGATCTAAAGGAAGCCCAGCCCCGGAGGCATAGCAAATCCCGGTCTCCTCTTCGATATGCGCGAGAGTTTCGACCGGAATCTGAGTGCGATCTTTGAGTGTGATCCGAGGGCGAGTTGCAAAGCGCATATCGGGGATCGATATGGAAACATCGACGGGCCTGCCATGCACTCTTATCTGGCCGTCATAATCGGCTGGCCCTACACCGGCAGGAGCGAAGCCGGCATTGCGCAAGGTCGCATCGACGATAGCCAGTGCGCCCCTTGAATTCATTAGCCCGAAGTCGAAGCAATAATACGCGGTGCGGGGACAACCGCGGCCGCCGCCTTTTGGATCGCTGAAATTTTTGGCGCCATTTTAATCGCGTCGGGCCGATAAGGGATGCGCGTGCCGAAACGGTTCCGCAGTTTCAGCACAACCTGTTCTGCGTCGCCCGTGCGTTCGAGGGCGGCTTCCATTTCACCTCGAAGCGCGACCGCGCCTCTTACGATCTCGTTGCGATCTTGGTCGCTCCAGTCATTGATGCAAAGATGCCACAGAACCGGGTTGACGATCGTTCCGTCGAATATACCGGGCAGGCGCTTCGCAATCTCCAGTATCAACTCATCGTCGCGATCGCCTCTCGGAAGGCCCGGGAGTTCCGAGAGAGCCATGTCGATTGCACGCATCAGGCAGATCGAGGAGAGCACCGACTTCTCCCAAGTGTAGTCGCGCCAGCCCTTGAAGAAACGGCAAAGACGTCGAAACGGCGGCCCGTATCTCTCCGATCGGCCGTCGACCCAATCGTGTATCATCTGCGGGTCGGACTGAACCCAACTCCCGTCTCGTTGAGCCAACATGATCTTATCTGAAGGTAGTTTCCAGCCACCTTTAACGGAACCGCGTGTTGCTACGGCTATATGCGCCTTTGCGAGACTTTCACGAAGTTGATTGAAGCGGTCCTGTGGGATTGAATAGATCGGAATGTCGATGTGAGCCCCCGGCCACAATTTCACCCTTGCACAACAAGCTTTGGTCGTATCACGGACCCAGCCTCGCGCGTCGCAAAGCGGTATCAGCACTGAATCCACAAACTCGAACAAGCCTTTCGCGGCAAGTGCGGGTTCGCCGTTGGCGATGAACTGGACGGGCACGTACATGCCGTCGTCAAGGTCGATTTCTTGCTTGGGCTTTTGCGCGGGCTCGTTGAGCGTCCGGTAGGCGAAGCTGCCTTGGGTCATGAACTTGACTTGGATTTCGGGTCGTTGCCGCCAGCTGACTTTCTGACGATACGAATCCTGCCAGTAGTTGTCGGTCAGTTGGATTTGTGATGCCGCGGCCTTCAATGTCGCGCGAATTTCACTGCGCGCTTCCATCAGTTGTGCGCGTTCATCGTCGCTTACATCTAGGTTCGCCAGATAGCTCGGCTCGGCTTTGAGGCCGTAAAAAAGCGCGTGCGCATTTGCTAGAGTCATTCCCCACCTGGCCGATTCTTACTTTGATCTCAACATGGGCGAGGCAGGCAGGGGATTCAAGGAGTATAGGCGCGATATGTACAGGAGTCTGACGAAGGCTTGATTTTTTGCCGTTTTGACTGTTTGTGCTAGACCTTGCGCCACTTTCAGATCCGATCGGGTCCAGGATGGCGCGCCAGGACAGGCTTGGTCTGAAAGTCGAATGGATTTCTACCATGCGCCTCTGGACCACCCCAGCTTCAGGTAACCAAAAAATTGGGCAGATCAGCTCGCACAAACACAATGTTGTAACGGTTTGCATTCGATTCCAAAAGCGCGCAGTTCAGCACCATGACGTCGGCCGCACCCAAAAAATTGATCAAGCAACTGGTGAGCCTTCTTGAGGAAGTCGACGTTCGCGCAGGGTCAGATTTCTCCGGAATTGGGTTGATAGTGGCGGAATCTCCTGAATACTTGCCGATCATTTCGCTGCGCCCGACAAGCAATCTCACCGATGATGCCGAAACTGCAACAGCGTTGGCGGCGATCTCGCATCCTTGGCATGAACTTCATGATGGCTTTCATGTTCTTAAGCCAAACCTCGAAGTGACCAGGGTTGCTCAATATTTTTCGCCACCTATCGTTCCTGCGGCACGCATTGACAGAAAGAAACGCTTCGGTGGGCGTTATCTCGCAGCGTTGTTTGGATCGACGCTCCCCGGGGTGCTGGCCACCGGCATTTCGAGTCGTGACTTCGGCTTGGCCGTGTTCCATCGAGGTAAAGAGGAGTTCTACCGTGCTGCACGCGATCGCGGCCGGGAGTGAGGGGGCTTTGCAATGATCTTCGCAATGAGTCGCAGTCTGATTCTGAGTACGCTCGTGCTGGTAATCGTGGCGTTCTGCGTGGGAATTCTCCATTTTGGCTATGCGGCAAGTCCCCGAGATCTTTTTGAATGGACTTCCAAAATTGCACTATTCATCAGTTGCACGATCGTGCTGCTTAGTATCCGACCAATTTTGCGCGTTCTGCACTGGATAACTTTTGCGAAATACTGGTGGTTTCCATGGCTTGACGGGGAATGGCGTGCCGAAATTCGGTCCAACTGGCCCAAGGTGCAGCGCTTGTACTTGGCCGCTAAGCGCGAAGCTCCTTCCTTTGATGCTCTCGCCACGGGACTGACACAAGCCGATGAATTGGTTACCAAGGCGACTGTCACGATAGAATCGAGCCTGTTCGACATTTCGATCGAAATTACGCCGGACGGAACAAAAAAAGTGAGCCGCACTCGCTTCGTTCGTCCACGCTGGGCAAAGCCAGATCGGCCAGAGCTGAGCTACGTCTATGAACAGTTGGATAACACCAGTCTTGAACCGACTGACGTGAGACAGCATTACGGGGCCGGCATTGTCGAGTTCATCGCAAGGACCGGCGAGCTCTCTGGTCACTACTGGACCAACCGAAAGGCCGAAGCCGCATTGAGTACGGCCGGCACTATTGTCATGCGCCGCGTGCCAAGACCTGGCTTTTTCGCGCGGTTCTTAGGCTAAAAATCCGCGTAGCTTAAGGCCGGACTGGGTGGTGCGTGTGTCCGCCAGCCCTTTCTGGCCTGTTTCTCAAACCCTTGGTCTCAAGGGCTGTACAAGCCTGCAGATCTCAAAATGGGTGGTGGCGCCTAGAGACGAACGCGTTGATCCAGATTTCTAGCTTACGGAGGACCGATCGAAAGCTTGCCTCGTCTCGGCAGAAGATGGTGGCTGTCGAGCGATTGTAATCCTCATCTCTGTCGCTCAGGAACGCTTCGGCCTCATCCTTGCTCAATCGCTGTTCAACCGCTTTCCGCAATTTCTGACGCCACAAATTTGCTTCGGCTAGGTTGTCACGGTCAGCCCGTTGGCGGCGTTCAATCGCGGAAAGGATTTCACGCGCCTTCCCGGCGGCGTGATAGCCATGATAGGCGGCCTCCGAAGGCGAGCGACCGTCAAGATCAGGATGTGACTCGTTCAGCCATGCGCCGGGCTCGTTGAGTACCGTTTCGGCGTACTCCGCAAGCTCTTTCTGCCGATTGATTTTGATTGTCTCAGCTTGCACGGCAGCTCTGGCCTTCTTCTCCGCCTCCTTCGTGGCAACAACAGCCAGGCGACGATCGCATTCGTTTGCAATCGGAAGGCCCAAAAGTTCACGTACGTCAGTGCGAGTGCCGTTGAAAAGGCCAACGATGGCGCGCAACTCAGCTTCAACTGGTTGCATCGTGCGCGTGCTTGCCAGCAGGGCGGCGTACGGTTCAGCTGTCTCCGGGTTGATCATGTTCAGCCAATCCTCGACCGTCATACCGCCGCGTTCTTCGTCAGGCAGCTGGTCAAGAAGCCATCGTACCGTTTCTTCGATCCCCGTTCGGGCGGAAGACCTGCTCATCTCTTCCATGACTTGATCGAACCAAGACGAGGCCACGGCCGGCGAAATTGCGAAACCGTGCGTCCAATCCAGCGCGACGCCGACTCCGGTAAGATATTTCAGATAGAATTCCACAGCCTTCCATGGCGCAGCAAAGCGATTGTCTAGCGCCTCGATGGCCGCCTCAAGGTCGTTGCTCATCCATCTGAATTCCGGGCGGACAAGGCCCTTGCTTACAAGGTGCTTCGTCGCTGAAATCGCTGTTGGCAGCTTCTTTCCGAGTCCTTTGCCGTACAGGACATCGGCCAGAACAATCGCTTGCCAGTTGCTGGGATGCGTGGTGAAGCAGCCATACCCGGCAACCTCTAACCCGATGTGTTTGTCCAGGCCGATTCCACGCAAGACATCGATGGTCGATATGGGTAGAGGTTCCGGCATTGAGTCCAGAGCGATGTTGTAGGCGCGGGCTTTCTGTCGAGCGTCGGCCGTCAGTTTGTTCGCAGCGGCCACCATTGCTGCGGTAGCTTCTTTTTGGAGCTCCACAACAGCGCGGTCGATCGCCTCGTTAAACAGCCATTTCCTGGGGGCCGAGCGGATTACGGCGTCGGCAACCACCTCTAGCGCGGCATCCCTAGGTATGTGCGAAAGGTCGATTTCTATCGCCGCAACGCCGTGTTGGCGGATGCGTCGAATCTTTTCTTCGCCGCAGGGGTGGGTCACCGCAATTTCTACAAACAGCTTTCGTCCGCCGAGGGTGACATAGAGATCGGGGACTATCTGCTGCGGGTCACGGAATTCGAGAGTCGCCGACTCGAGTTGTATTTTTTCTCGACCTGGAAGGACCCGTTCAACGCTCCCGTGGTTCGCGATCCGCCTTGGGACGAACAAGAGCAGGCGTTCCTTGATGATCTGCTTGGCTAGCTTGTGCAGGGCAGTTTCAGGCCCTCCGCCACAGGCATCGCGATGATGGTGCGCGAAATGTGGCGTCTCTGCCAATGTCCTGGCCACGAGGCGACTGCCGCACCTTCCGGGGCAGACGCAGTCGCACCTGAGCCCGTGGACGGCCATCGAGATGTGCACCAAACTGCCGTCAGACTGCTGCCCATACACAAGCTCGGCGCGATCCGAGCCGAACTTAGTGCGCAGAGGTCCATGGCCTGAACGAACTGTCATATATCAACCGAAGCGGCATCGAGTTGTTTGTCGGTCACGTCAAACTACGGCAAAGCTTGGCTAGTGATCACCTAGATCTGGTCGGAGGACCGTGCCCACACTCTTCCATCGAAATGCACTTGCCCCATTTCCGGCTGGAGGCCTCTCTCGTCGATATCCAACAGCACGAACCCAAATCGATGGCAGTCCAGTTCACTAGGGAGTGCCCCTCCGCTGCTACTCCGGCTTACGACTGACCAGGAAAATGCAAACGGCACACGCGATGCTCACAACCAACTCAGCCTGGTCGTCGTCCGGCATCTCTCCTTCCCGGAGATGACGTCCGTACTGTGAAGCGAACCCCCAGAGCTTGTCCAGAGCTTGGTCAAGCGGCTTGGGCAAATCGAGTGCGTCGACGAGCTGTCCGAGGTTCTTGTTCGGCTGCCCAGTGAGATGGCGTGCGGTTGCTTCGAGGGCGGCAACTGCATGTTGGATTGCGCCCGTGCGATCTGGAATTGGGCGGCGTGAAAGATCACCCAGTGCTTCTCTAATTTCGTTGGCGGCTGTCGCTCTGTCACTTTGCTTGAGCACTTGCAGCGCCTTCGCTGTAACGGCCGAAAAGCCCTCGCTGCCTCGGAACGTAAGGCCTTTGTGCTCCTCCAGCTGCCAGCCAATGCCTTTTTCGCGGAAGAACCGGTTGAGCTCCTCCCGATATCGATCCTGATTTTCTGGGTCGTCACTAAGCCCGCGCCAAAGGGTCTCAGCGATGTCATACACCTTGAACCATTGGCAATCGGCGATCAGGCCAACGACTTCACGACGGACATTCGCATCGGACCAATTGTTGTCGTCTGGAACTTCAAAGAGCACCGCACAAACCTGCTCACGAATCCACTTCCAACTGCTCCCTGTGTTGTGTGCGATCTGAACGATTGCGAAGCGAAGACTCTCTGGGGCATCCTCGCGGAGTGTGATTTCAGCATCAGGACCGCTGTAGCCAAAGCGTTCAGAAAATGGTCGATTCATTCGTTGAATCCGTCGTTAGGTGGGCGGCGCCGCAACCTTAGCGTCTCCCGGTCGCCATCCGAAGCGATGATCATAATCCCGTTGGTGGCCAACGACACGCCCCAAGTCCGACGATCTGGCTGCGGTCAAAACGAGCATTCATCAGCTAGCCTCGTCAAGCATCTCAAATGTATTGTAGCGCCGCTGAGCGGTGCGAGTGCAGTTCGAACTCATGTCGGCCGCATTTTTCTCGGACGCCGACTGATCTAGGAGATCCGCTCCGGCGAATGGGACAAGATGCAGACAGGAACGACGGAGCGCACGTTGTGCTGCCTGCGGCAGTGCGATCGCGAGACGGCCGGACCGCGCCGGATTGCCTGTGACGATGCTCCGTCAGTCCGATGGAAAAGTGCGCCGCGACGGTTTCGGCGCTGCGAATTAGCAGCGCAACTACCCGTCGCAGAGCGCGGAAGTTTGCACGGCGCATCAGAGCTCGACGCAAGAGTACGAGATCGTGGCATAGAGCATATAATATTGTATTATCATAGATTTGAGGAGGAACGACGATGGCAACCAAGTCTCCCGAATTACGACCGATTAAGATGGCAAGATAAAAGGGCGCACATTGTGCTGCGGTCGGTTGGTTGTTTTTGCTAGGATTTTTTGCGCCCTCGGCACATTGTGAGGTTTTGCCGCAACGTGCGCTCCGATCCGAAACAATTGTTTTAGCTTAACAATTTACAATGTGCTTCTCAATCGGCGATTGCGATTGTCCACGGATATTTGGAAGCGGTTCCGCACCGCCGCGAGGTTAGGCCCTTGATGGCTGTCGCGTTTTCATGAGGGCAGCCTGCTCGACATCCGAGCGACGAAGCGAAACGGCAAGAGTGATCTGACCGAGGTCAGGATTGACCTTTACCCGGCGCCATGAGCGTCGTCAGCACTGGTGGGATACCAATTGCAACCTTCGGCGCTTCGGCAGCCTTTTTCGGTGGAAAGAGATCCCCATTGTTGCCTGGATCACCGGGTTTCGCCGGCTTTGTGAGTTCGCTAACGAGCAGATCCACCCATGCGTCGTTGTAGGTATAGCCATCATAAGCCTTGTGAAAGATGCAGTACGTCCTGTTGGTCTTGTCGCCTTTGGCAGGACGCACCTTGTGCCTTTTCCAAGCGTCGGTGTGGTCGCTGAGCGTAAAGCGTTTGGACGTTTTTTTGCTCACCATGGCAGCCACTTCTCCGGGCCTGTAGGGATAGAGCTCATCGGAGATCTTGTACTTCTGCAGAACGTTGTGGACGCTTTTCCCCTCCTCGGATTCCGGCGTGAGGAACTGGATATGCGCACTACCCTTGGATGCGCTGTCGAATGTATAGACGACCCGGAACTGATATTCCAAGTCGGCCAGCTCCTCTTCGGTGAGCTTCGCGGTCAGTAGCGCGTCCAGTGCGGCTATGTGCTGGGGCACGTCATACTGGTGCAGTTGGGCGGCCTGATCGATCTGGAGCTTGCCGAACTGCAAGGCAACGGAAATCTCGTTCTGCAGGCTCAACCGCCGGCCGTGTAGCTCAACGATCGTCTTATCGAAGTTGAGGCAGCAGGCCTGGAATAGCGATAGCCAGCGCGGATCACTACGCCCCAATAGCTTGTGTTCGACCTCGTCCCGAATGGCCTTGATGGTCGCGAGATTGTTTTTAATGCCTTTGGAGAGCGGGCAGTCTGTTCTGCTAAGCATATCGCTCAGGGCAAAGGTGGTCCCATCTGCGTTCAGGATCGAACCATCCTTGCGCTGGTGGAACTCGTGAAGAAGATAGGTCCATGCGATGTTCGCGAGAATGGCGAACATGCCGGTCTTGAATTTGTAGGTGCTGCTGTTGAAGATGGTGACAGCAAGGATCATTGCCTCGCGCGCCCTTATTAACCGCTCGTCGTCGTAAAGATTCAGGCCGGTGACGGGGTCGAAGGACTGCTTCCGCTTTTTGTAGAACTCAATCTGCTCGTCAGTAGCAGGAACAATCTTCTTGTCTTTCTTGACCCCGGAAATACGGCCAAAATTGATGGTCGGCGTGCGCTGGTAGTTGATGAGAGCGTGAATATCCTGGTTGCGCTCCCCCTTGGCCAGCAATGCCTTGACGATGCTCTTCTCAAGAGCGGTCAATCCTCCTCCGGCCATCATGCTCCCCCAAGCGGCTAAATAACGGAATTTCGTTCAAGGTGCAGTGTAGCGCTGTATTTCCGGAAGTTAAAGTAACCGCGCATGTAGGGCGCGCGGAATACATGAAAAGCAAAGTGCTGCATAGCGCTCGCCGAATAGATAACCGTAGGTGACACCGAGAGCGAGGCAGATCGGCTCGAGCTCGCGGTAATCCGGTTTCAGCGGGTTGGCCTGGAACAGCTGCCAGCGATGCCAAGGGACGCCTGTGGCAATGGTTATGCGACCGCTGTCCATTGCGTTCTGGGGGATTGCCAATGGCCGCCAAAGCCGTTCGCCATCACACCCCCAAACAATATTGCGGCTTTCAATCTTGGCTGATACTTCTCTGTTTGAGGGAAATGCGATGAATGGCTGGGTTATCTTTTGGCTGGCAATAATAGCCTTCGTCGCTCTTGTGTGGGCAAATTCTCGCGGCACTCAGCGGTGGCCTGGGTTCGACGGGTTCCAAGCGATTGTCGCTCCAAAGGCCGGTGACTCCGCTCACGGCTTTTACAAGATTCTTGTCGTGTCGGTCCTGATCGTCGCCGGGATCTTTATCTTTGGGTATGCCAAACTGGATAAAGCGGAAACGCTTGCATGGTTTGGGGACTTCGTCGGCGGCGTCATTGGCCCGGTTCTGACGTTCTTGACCTTCGTCGGGCTGCTAGTCACCATTATCCTTCAGCAGAACGCCAACAGGGAGGCGAGAGCCGAGGCCGCAAAGGCCGAACAGGCATTCGAAAAGCAGCTGTCGTCGCAGAAACGCGAGAGCTTTGAATCCACCTTTTTCCAGATGCTCACCTTGCACAACACGATCGTCACTTCCATCGATATTCGAAGGTCGGATATCAAGCTGGGAGACATCAAGGGTCGGGACTGCTTCAAGTTCTTCAGCCAAATCCTGCGAGCCAAATTCGAACAGGACAAAGAGCTTGGATTGACCGATGGGGATGCCATCAGGATCGCTTATTCAGCATTCTGGATTGAGTGGCAGCAGGACCTCGGCCACTATTTTCGCTACCTGTACAATGTCATCCGCTTCATTGATGAGGCGAATGTGCGTGCTCGGTACATGAAGCTGCTAAGGGCGCAGCTCTCGGACTTCGAGCTTGTGATCATGTTTTACAACTGCCAGACCGAACAGGGTGCAAAACTAGGAAAATATGCTGAGCAATACGCAATGTTCGATAACCTACCTAAACATCTCTTATACTCACCTACTCATGCTGGTCTGATGCACGGCTCGGCCTTTGATGAGACGCTGTTGCCACAACAGGCGGTTTATGGATGACGCGTCCCTCACTCATTGCCGGCTGGTTCCCACAGGCATGGGCTCGGCCAACCGAGGCTCGATCTGGACCGACGCCGCCTGAGCTTCAGTCATCATTTGTTTGATGTCGTCCAGCCGCTGCCAATACCATAGCTCAGCGCCTACCGTCTCGCGGAGCCGTTCAATCGACATGGGTTCGGCCGCGCCAGCCTCCCTCTCGAACGCCTCTAGGCGCCCAATACGCTCCGCAATATCCGAAGTGCCTTTGCGAGTTGGCGAGCCTTTGGCCTGGCTCAACATCCAACGTTCCAGTCAGCTGCGCCTTTGGACTGGTTGCACGGCCCGCAGGACGGCACCAGATTGCTGGTGGTGTGGAAATGGCCTGAAGGGCGCCCAGCCTTCACCAAACCGCGCAAATGGTCCTTGTCGGTGGCCAGCGCGCCGCAATAGACGCATTCTCTCTCTTTAATGCCGGCTGCAGCAAACAGCTCGGCCTGGGCGATCGGGTCCACATCGCGCGGAATGATTGCATGAACGAACGCATGGGCAAGCGACGTGCTACGTCCGGTAATAGTTGGTCTCGCGGCCATTTACTTCTCCGAGAACTCCTCGCTCTAACTTGGGATAAGGTAGCAAGATGCCTACGATCGGCGAATCCGTAGCTAGGCTGTAGTCAAGCGCCAGGAATTCAGGGGAGCTGTATCGAAGAGTCCCAATAAAAGGTCGTTGGAAAGCGTCGGTTAAGTTCGACAGACCCACCGGGAGGAGCACTCCGAGGTCTAGGAGGATGGCCCTTTCTGAATCATCAGTGACGGCAATGTTCTCGGGCTTGATGTCTCTGTGCGCGAGGCCGAGATCCTCAAGAAACCGCGCGGCGGAGGCGACCTGTGAAATCAGGGTGCCGTATTTTTCCGGTGCGATTGCTGAAAGTGAGGCATGGAGATTTTCATAAGGGAGTCGCTCCATCACCACAAAAAGGTGCCCGGTAACTGAGCAGGCGCCACCGTCCAGTATAGTGACCAGGTGCGGGTGGCTTTGACCAATGAGGCTCTTTTCACGATCAATCCTTGCGAGTTGGACATCTCGCCCGTATCGCTCGATGAGTTCGGGATGAAAGATCTTTATCGCCCCTTTGACCCCATCCATCTCTGCAGAAAAAACAACTGCGGATTTTCCGTTGCCGAAGGTGGCGTCTATTGTCCATCCTCCTACATTGCTTCCCAGCAAGCTCTCAGCGAAGATTTTGGCTTGAGCGCTATCCATTTAATTCCCCCACCGCACGATACCCCAAAAAACATTTCATCGATGAGCATAAATAAGGGCCCAAGCAACCCTGAACTCACTGTAATCTGTCGCTAATATTAGCTTCTCAGGGTTTATCACCAAGGAATCTGCGAGGGTTGGCGTGTCTCCAGTCAGGCCTCTCATTCATCGGAGGCTCTGGCGGTGGAACCGGGCAACCGTGATGATCATGGAAATTGAAAACGATGTAGGAAACTAGTCGACTGGTGCAGAATGCCCATGTTTCAGCCGAATGGAGGATGGGTCCGAACGGCCCGATGAAGTCAACTGATGAATGGCAACGATCCGGTGGGGGCCACTCGGAACCGGACAGTCCGGAATCGGCCCACAGCCGCCGGGCTGCAATGCGCCTCATGCACGAACATGACGTAATCGCGAAAGGGGTGGCCACCTGAGATGTGGCGGCGATGTTCGAACATCTAGCCGGCTGGCTGTCCTCCGATAGGATGAAGAACGGGCTGTCGATGGACACCGGGCCCAGCCACCGAACGGAGGACAGCCATGGAACACTATATCGGTATCGACGTATCCATGAAAAAGACGGCAATATCGATCCGGCAGAACGGTAAGAGGATTTGGCGGGGCAAGTGCGCGTCCGATCCGCAACTGCTTGCGGCGGTGATCCGCAAGCGCGCACCGCATGTCCGACGGGTCGTGTTCGAAACGGGGCCGCTGTCGGTGTGGTTCTACCATGCGTTGACGGCAGAGGGCCTGCCGGTGATCTGCATCAACGCGCGGCATGCCAAAGCCGCGCTCGACATGGCCGCGAACAAGACCGATGCGAACGATGCCGATGGCCTGGCACATCTGGCCGAGGTCGGCTTCTACCGAGAGGTTCGCGTCAAAGGTTTCGACAGTTGCTGATCCGCACGCTGATCGCCGCGCGGCGCCAGCTTCTTAAGATGCGTTTGCAGATATCCAACCAGATCCGTGGGTTGATGAAGACGTTCTGCCTCGTCGTGCCCAAGGGCGCCGGCAGCGTGTTCGAGCGCAACGTTCGCGACCTTCTGCAGGGCGAAGAAAAGCTGGCGCGCATCGTCGCGCCAATGCTTCAGGTATGGAGTGATATCCGGTACCAAACAGCAGAGCTGAGCAAGCAGCTGGCCGCGATGGCGCGTGAGGACCTGCACTGTCGTCTGCTCATGTCAGTGCCCGGTGTAGGCACCGTCACAGCCACCGCCTTTGCCGCAGCCGTGGAGGATCCGGCGAACTTCAGGAACTCGCGCGCCGTGGGTGCGTGGGTGGGCCTGACCCCGAGGCGCTACCCGTCCGGCGAGGGCGATAATGACGGACATATCTCTCGCCGTGGCGACAATCAGTTGCGCGGGCTGCTATACGAGGCGGCCGCAGTCATCCTGAACCGGTCGACGGATACTAGCACACTGCGAACCTGGGCTTTGGAGCTGAAAGAACGGCTTGGCTTCAAGCGAGCGGCCGTGGCTCTGGCGCGCAAGCTGGCGGTGATCATGCATGCGATGCTCCGGACGGGCGAGCTGTTCGATCCGCACGGAGGAACGCCTGCCGCAGCCTGATCCTGCATACGCTTGCCGGCGACGATTTCCTCACGTCATTCAACCGATAGCGTTCTTCCAGGACGCACCGAGCTGTCCCTGCCGGGACGTGCCTGAGATCATTCCGCGAAGCGGGAAGCAACTGCCTCGGTAAGCAGATTGCGCCTCGGCCTGAGATGGCGCGACTGCCATTTGACTTGAGCGGGAAGAGGCGTCGATCTGACCATGGAGTTCCGTTCAACGAGAGGAACTCGCCATGGCTACCCTGTCGACCGATGCACCAATCTCTCCGCTTCGCCAGCGCATGCAGCACGACATGCTCATGCGTGGCCTGGGCTCCCATACCCAGCAGGACTACGTTCGTCACCTCCGGCGCTTCGCTGTGTTCCTTGGCCGCTCGCCCGACACGGCGACGGCTGCGGACATCCGTCGATTCCAGCTGCATCAGCATGAGAGCGGCGGCGGCCCTGCGACGATCAATTGGCGCGGTCTCGGCACTGCGGTTCCTGTTCCTCGTGAGGCTGAAGCGTCGGGATCTGGCGCGTGCGCTGGTGATCATGAGGTATTAGCGCAAGCTGCCCGAGGTGCTGAGCGTGGAGGAAGCGGCGCGGCTGCTCGAAGCCGCACCCGGCATCAAGTACAAGGCCGCGCTCGGCGTCGCCTATCGCGCGGGCCTGCGCGTGTTGAAGTTGCGCACCTCAAGATCGACGACATCGACTCGGCACGCATGCTGATCCGCGTCGAACAAGGCAAGGGACGCAGGGACCGCAACGCTATGCTCTCGCTGCAATTTCTGGAACTGCTCCGGCTGTGGTGGCGCGAAGGCAGGTGGCGCGGGGTGATGCTCCCCCATGGCTGACTGTTCCCCGGGGCGCAGCTTCACCGCGCCGATCTCATCGAGGCAATTGCACCGCGCAGTCCAGGAGGCAGCCAAAGTCGCCGGCATCCGCAGCTCACACCTATGTCGGCCTCCGTTACCTTGCCGCGAGCTGGCTTAACTAGGACGTTGCTCATACCTACTCCTCGCATGGACGAGAGCATCTCGCCCCCATCGGTAGTCTTTAGCCGAACAGAGTGAGGTCAGCCGGCGCGTGCGGCCTTTGTGCGATTACGTCCACCTGCCGCTCTTTTAACACGACGCACGGAGACGGCTTTGGGAGCCACGACGTCGCCGAGCCGCTCTATACGGAGGGGCGCGCGCGAGGGAAGGCGAACGACGAGTTCGAGTTGCCCCCCGATCGCCTCGACGTAGCTTTTAAGAGTAGACAAGTACATGTCGGCTTGTTTCTCGATCTTCGAGACCGAAGGCTGCTTGATCTTGAGGACCGAAGCGATTTCGGCCTGGGCCTTTCCAGCGGCACGCCGCAAATCGCCGAGACTCTCGACTTCTCCCCTTAACTCTTCGAAACGCGCGTCGACCCGCTCCCGACGATCCTCGGGGAGCGCAGCGATTAGGTCATCAAGCTTGCGTCCCATCACTTCTTCTCCTTCTTCGCCGCCGCCAAACGGTCGAGATGCCCTTGATAGCGCTTGTCCGCCTTGGCGATCAGACGTTTATAGAAGCCCTTCTCACTCACGCCCGACTTATCGCCGGCGACGAGCAGGATCGCCTTCCGCTTCCGGTCGAATGCGAACGCAACCCGCCAGACACCATCATCAGCATCGAAGCGAAGTTCTTTCATGTTCGCGAACGACGAGTCATTCAAGGTATCCGCATGCGGTCGCCCCAGCTGGGGCCAAACACACCGAGCAGCTTAGCGGAGGCCAATAGCTCATCTTGGACTGTCTGGGGCAACGCCTCGAACTCCCCATCGAACTCATCGCCAAAAACGACTTCCCAAGTCATACATAGCTCCTAGGCTATGTTGTCAACATCATCAAGCTGCCGAACGATAGTCTGCGGCCGAAACAAGGTAGGCGCGGTCGACGATAATCCGGCCGCCGTTGACACGACTGGCAATTCGCGACCTGTCTGCGCTATCGAGCGGCATCGTCACCGGCGTTCTAACGGGCATGGCCGGCGCGTAGCTGTCGCTTGCCCAGAATGCCGGCTTGTCGTAAAGGATATGACCGCCAGCAAGGGTTCCATCGCGCCGGCAGCGCTCACCGACGCCAAATGGAAACCGGTGCCGGCGAGGTTCGCGTGTCTGGCGGCGAAGGTCGCGTGGCCCGGAGGTGAAGCCGGCGAGGCGCTTGCGCTGGTCCATGCGTAATCGTGCGGAGGACCGCGCCGCGCCGTGCATCGCATCTCTTGTCCCGCTGCGCTGCTGAGACCTCTCTCCTGTCAGGCGGTCTAGGTTTCGCGCTTCGGGCCGAGCACGAACACTATGAGGGCAGCGACGAACGTGGCAACAGCACTGTAGGCAATGGCGCTGGTAATCCCCGCATTCTCCACCAATAGTCCGCCGAAAATCGCGCCGGCGGCGATTGCCACTTGGAATACTGTGACCAGCAGCACACCGGCGCTTTGGGCCTGCTCGGGAACAGCCCTCCGTACCATCCACGTCTGCAATCCCACTGGCACCGCGCCGAAGGCAAACCCCCACGCGGCAACAGCAATCGCCGAGGCCAAGGCCGATGCTCCCGCCGTCAGCAGCGAAACAGCGGCTATCGCTATGAGCAGCGGTGCAAGGGCCGCGACTGCCTTGAGACTGTACTCGGCCAGAAGCCCGCCGGCCAGATTGCCGAAAAATCCGCCGATGCCAAAAGCAAGCAACACAAGCGAGATCGTTTCTACATCCAGCGCGGGAATCTTCTCGAGGAAGGCGCGGATATAGGTGATTCCGGCGAAGTGGCCGGAAGCGACCAGCAGGACGACCAAAAGCGCAATTTTGACCATCGGAATCTTGGCCACATCCAGCAGGCTTCGGAAGCTAGCCACTCCAATCGGAGGCAGTCTCGGAATGGTTATGAGTTGCACCAGCAGTGTAGCGGCGCCGCCGACTGCGGCGAGTATGAAGGCGCTTCGCCATCCCCAGATATCGCCGACATAGGCGCCGATTGGAGCTGCGCAGACGGTAGCTACGGAAACGCCGGTGAGGATGATCGACATAGCGCGCGGCAGGAGGTGGCTTGGAACGAGCCGCATCGCCAGTGCTGCCGACATTGACCAGAAGCCTCCGAGCGCTATGCCGAGCACGACGCGTGCAGTCAGGAGAACCGCCAGCGACCACGCGCCGGCCGCCAGAACGTCCGACAGGATCAGCAGCAGCGTCATGGTCCACATGACGGTCCTGCGGTCCAGGCGCTTTGTGATGATGGCCACCGTCGGCGCCGAGATCGCCCCGACGATAGCTGTCGCCGTCATCGCCTGTCCAGCCGCTCCCTCGCTGATACCGAGATCACGCGCGAGGGGCGTGAGCAGGCTGACAGGCAGAAACTCTGCCGTGACCAGCCCGAAGGTGCCCAAGGAAAGCGAAATGACCGCACCCCATGCGGGACCAGACGGTGGGACGGGCTTTTCTGGGTGCAGAACAGCGTCCATGACACCTGCTGCGGATTGGGTCATGAACGAAGTCTCCACTTTGATGCAATGCAACGTGATGTTGGCTGCCTTGACCCAAATCTAAAAACACAAGCGCATTTCCCGGCGGCGTTGCACGGAGGAGGGTATGTTCATTGCTTCGCGATATTTTGTGACGGTGCGGCGCGCAACATCGATGCCGGTTTCCTTCAGCCGGACAGCGATGTCCTCATCGGAAAGCACGTCGCCGGGAGATTCTGCGGCAATGATCGCTTTGATCCGATGCCGGACAGCTTCGGCGGAGTGCGCATCGCCGCCTTGGCAGGACGCGATCGCGACGGTGAAAAAATACTTCAGTTCAAAGACTCCGCGCGGGGTAAGCATGTACTTGTTCGAGGTCACCCGGCTTACCGTAGACTCGTGCACGCCGATCGCGTCAGCGACGGTTCTAAGATTGAGAGGCCGCAGGTGGGCGACGCCATGTTCCAAAAAGGCATCCTGCTGACGCACGATTTCAGCCGCAACCTTAACAATGGTCTTGGCGCGCTGATCGAGGCTGCGGATCAGCCAGTTCGCATTTTGCAAGCATTCGTCGAGAAATGCTTGATCTTTCGAATTTTGGGCAGTTTGACGCGAGACTTCGGCATAGTAGCTTTGATTGATCAGCAGCTTTGGCAGCGTGGCGGGATCAAGTTCGATCTGCCACCCGCCTTGCGGCGAGGGCGTGACCCAGACGTCGGGTATGATTGATTCAGACGCACCGGATTGGAATCGGTTCCCAGGCTTGGGATCGAGCGCCCGAATCTCATGCATCATGTCGAGAAGGTCTTCTTCATCGACGCCGCAATGCTGCTTCAGTGCCTCAAAATCGCGTCGTGCAAGCATTTCAAGATTGGCAACCAAAGCTGCCATTGCCGGGTCGAGCCGGTTTCGCTGGTGCAACTGAATCTCGAGGCATTCTCTGAGACTTCGCGCAAAAACTCCCGGTGGATCAAATTGCTGCAAGGCTCCGAGAACCCGTTCCACAACAGCCTCATGGATATTCAGGCTCTCGGCCAGCTCCAACAGGTTTGCCCGAAGATAGCCAGTGTCTTCCAGATCGGCGGCAAGCTGGCCAGCGATCAGCCGCTGCTGTGGTGTGAACGCAGTGAGGGCGATCTGACGAGCGACATGGTCGTGCAATGTTTCGGCGAGGGTGGCATACTCGTCGAGGGAAGGGCCATTGCCGGGCGGGTTGTTGGTCGTGTTGCGAAGTGATTTCCATTGCCCGAGCCGTTCAGGCGAACCTGCCCCGGTCGGTCCTTCAACGGCGTTTGCCCCAGGGCCGACAGGCTGATCCGCTCCCGAAATCGAAACGTCGTCAAAAGGCCCGCCATCGCTTGATGCAGATTCCAAGAGCGGGTTCTTCTCAATTTCCCGCTCCACGAACTGATGCAGTTCAGTATGCGCCAGTTGCAGCAAGCGAATCGACTCAATGAGTTGAGGCGATGCCACCATGGATTGCTTCTGGCGTTGAAGCAGGCTTGCTGAGGATTGCATGGTGAGCGCGATAATCCTGTCGAGGAGCCTCTTGGGGCCGGCACTGGCACCAGTGAGACGTTTTCTAGGTCAAGCGGCGGCTTTCAGCGTTTCGAGAACGTTTTGCGGGGATGAGACGCCATAGGGGTCGGCCTCGCAGTTGTCGGAGAAACCTTCCTCCTCGAACCAGTGCTCCACCACGCCATTGTTGATCAGGGCGGCGTAGCGCCAAGAGCGCATCCCGAAGCCGAGATTGTCCTTGGCGACCAGCATGCCCATTTTGCGTGTGAACTCGCCTGAGCCATCGGGGATGAGCTCGACCTGCTTCAGGCCCAAGGACTTCCCCCACGCATTCATAACGAAGGCGTCGTTGACTGAGAGGCAGTAAATCGCGTCAATTCCCTCCTTCTCAAACTCATCATAGAGCTCTTCGAACTGGGGCAATTGGTAGGTCGAGCAGGTTGGTGTGAAGGCGCCAGGCAGCGAGAACAGGATGACCCGCTTGCCGGCAAAGTAGTCGTCAGATGTCTTTTCTTCCCAGCGATATGGATTTGGCCCCTGGACTGACTTATCGTGAACGCGCGTGAGAAAGGTGACGAAGGGAACTTTCTTTTGAACTGTCATCAAGTTGCTCCTAAAGAAGAAAACTGCCGTTGAATTCTGGCATAGGCTGGCGCAATTCCGAGCAAAGGCTCGTATGCTCGGGCACGGAATGAGGGCCTCGGCGGCTCGCAACTTCCTTTTCCATCCCGACGTATGGGAACGTCTTGGCGGCTGGTCTTGGCCACGCGAACGCAATCGATCTGAGCGAGCTGGACACCGTCGAGCCGCTTGCTTTCCACGGCTATGGCGCCGGAAGCGGGATCGGTCACCCGCGATCGTGCCCGGGGAAAAGGGATAGCGGCCGGAAGTAGCCAATATCGCAAGCATGTGGGGGCGTGAAATGTCACTTCACGCCGACTCGGGTCACTGGACTGGTTCAGCGTGTTGTCGATATGTGGCAGTGACCCGCCGGCCTTGGCTTGGGTGACCCTTTGAGGGGGCTCTTGGGCACTCACATGCTGAATAGAATCGGTAAACGGCAATTGCGCGAGCGGCCCGTGTTGGCGTGCCGGCATCGGACCAGCCATGCGCAAAGCGGCCACCGAGAACGGACTTCCGGAGGAGACGATGTCCCGATGTTCAGCGGGAACGGGCACCGTCTCCTCAGGCCACGGTTTGGAGCTTCGCGCGTCGGGCATGGTGCAAGTCGCTTTCATCGTGATTTGATGGGCTCTAACCAGGAGCAGCAAGCGGCGTGCCATTTCAAAAAGAGGTGCTGTTGGACCGCCCCTTTCTTCTCGGAGGCCGTGTCTTGGAAGATCGGGCGTGCGCTATGCCGCCTCGTCACACAGGCAACAACGATGCTGTATGGTGCGGATATTCGGCGCTTCAGCCCCGGCTGGGCAAAGAAGAACCGGAAGCCGAGCCGATGCACTACCTGAGGCTGGCGGGCACTCCAGTCGTAGCGTGTGCCGCTAGCGTTCATGGGTGCGCAGGCACGGCTAGCGCGAACACGCGCCTGTCGCAGCAACATGAGCGCGCGGTCTTGGGCAAGCGCCCTGGCGCCGTGAGGATCGAATTCCCCAATCGTGTCTGTTTGCCGCCCTCTTATGTTCGAAACTGGACCAGAATGTCGCAGGCCCGACCCAAAGGTCGCCCGAGGCGTTCTGTCCGACACTGTTCCGTCGCCTTTGTTGGCCCGCGACACCGGCTTATTTCGCCTAGCTCTTCTCTGGCCTCAGGCTGAGCCGCTGAGAAGCTGCCACAATTTTTTTCTGCTGCGGCCAAATTGGCACGAGATTTGAAGCACCTTCGTTGCGGGCCGGGAGCCGCCGACCGACTTTCATTTCGTGGATGACACGAATGGAACGAAGAAAGAAAAGCAAAATGTCAAATCCGCGTCGGATAGCGTCTATGGGCAGGGGGTCCTCGGCGAAACCGCCCTTACCCAACAGCTCGCCGCCCTTGTCGACCCTTGCGCAGGAAATCTTGGCCGGCGGCGAGTCAAAGGCCCACCACACGGACTTTATCCTGACCTCGAAGGTACAGGATAATGTTCTGCATCTCGCCGCGCGATGTGCCTAGACAGTTACGCGTTAGCCGATCTTGATAATCAGGCCGGCCTTCGGAGGACGTCATCTGTATGCCGTCTTAGGTCTTCGCTGCCGCAGCGTCCGCCGGTCACCTTCCGCCCTTCCATCGCTACCGAGTGAAGTGCCATCATGCCCGAACAACCTTTGCCGACGCTGCCGATGTGGCGCGTCGATCACATTGAGCCCTCGCCCGAGATGTTGGCGCTGCGGGCCAACGGTCCGATCCATCGCGTGCGCTTCCCGTCCGGGCAGGAAGGCTGGTGGGTCACAGGCTATGACGAGGCCAAGGCGGTGTTGTCCGACGCGGCGTTCCGGCCCGCGGGAATGCCGCCGGCCGCATTCACCCCGGATTCGGTGATTCTCGGTTCGCCAGGATGGCTCGTCTCGCACGAGGGGGGCGAGCATACGCGGCTACGCACGATCGTGGCGCCGGCCTTCAGCAACGGCAGGGTGAAGCAGCTCGCCCAGCAGGTCGACGCGATCGCCGTGCAGTTGTTTGAGACGCTGGCGGCCCAGCCCCAGCCCGCCGATCTGCGGCGCCACCTCTCCTTTCCGCTTCCAGCCATGGTCATTGGCGCGCTGATGGGCGTGCTCTACGAGGACCACGCCTTTTTCGCCGGGCTGTCCGACGAGGTGATGACGCACCAGCATGAAAGCGGCCCGCGAAGCGCGTCGCGCTTGGCCTGGGAAGAACTCCGCGCCTACATTCGCGGCAAGATGCGGGACAAGCGCCAGGATCCGGGCGACAACGTGCTGACGGATCTGGTCGCGGCGATCGACCAGGGCAAGGCGACCGAGGAAGAGGCGATCGGCCTGGCGGCGGGCATGCTGGTGGCGGGGCACGAGAGCACCGTCGCGCAGCTCGAATTCGGCCTGCTGGCCATGTTCCGCCATCCGCAACAGCGCGAACGCCTGGTCGGCGATCCATCCCTGGTGGACAAGGCGGTGGAGGAAATCCTGCGCATGTACCCGCCGGGCGCCGGCTGGGACGGCATCATGCGCTATCCGAGGACCGACGTGACCATCGGGGGCGTGCATGTTCCCGCGGAGAGCAAGGTGCTGGTCGGGCTGCCGGCGACGTCGTTCGATCCGCGCCATTTCGATGACCCGGAAATCTTCGATATCGGACGTGACGAAAACCCGCACCTGGCGTTCTCCTACGGGCCCCACAACTGCGTCGGCTTGGCGCTGGCCAGGCTGGAACTCAAGGCGGTGTTCGGTTCGATCTTCCAGCGCTTTCCCGCGCTGCGCCTGGCCGTGGCACCCGAAGAACTGAAGTTGCGCAAGGAGATCATCACTGGCGGGTTCGAGGAGTTCCCGGTGCTCTGGTGATGCGCGGACGCCACCAGGAATCCCGATGTTCTCAAGTTGGCGGCGCGCCTGCCGCGCGCCGATCAGATCAGCCAGCCAACAGGTGACCAAGATGGACGTGCAAGAAACCATGGCATCATGCCGGGACGCCTTCGCCGAACTGGCGTCGCCGGCGTGCATTCAGGACCCGTACCCATTCATGCGGTGGTTGCGCGAGCACGATCCGGTACATCGCGCGGCGTCGGGCCTCTTTCTGTTGAGCCGCCACGCCGACATCTACTGGGCGCTCAAGGCCACGGGCGATGCTTTTCGGGGGCCGGCGCCAGGCGAACTGGCGCGCTATTTCCCGCGGGCGGCGACCAGCCTGTCGCTAAGTTTGCTGGCGTCCACTTTAGCGATGAAGGAACCTCCAACGCATACGCGTCTGCGCCGGCTGATCTCGCGCGATTTCACCATGGGCCAGATCGACAAGCTGAGGCCGACCATCGCTCGCATCGTCGCAGCGCGCCTGGACGGCATGGCGCCCGCGCTGGAGCGCGGGGAGGCGGTGGACCTGCATCGGGAATTCGCGCTGGCCTTGCCCATGCTGGTTTTCGGCGAACTGTTCGGCATGCCCCGGGACGACATGTTCGGGCTCGTCGCCGGCATCAGCGCCATTCTGGAAGGCCTGAGCCCGCACGCCAGCGATCCCCAGCTCGCCGCGGGGGACGCGGCCAGCGCCAGGGTGCAGGCCTACTTCGGCGACCTCATACAGCGCAAGCGCACCGATTCCCGCCACGACATCGTGTCAATGCTGGTCGGCGCACACGACGACGATGCCGAGACGCTGTCGGATGCGGAATTGATCAGCATGCTTTGGGGCATGCTGCTGGGCGGCTTCGCGACCACTGCCGCGGCCATTGGCCATGCGGTCCTGGCGATGGTGGCGTATCCCGAACAGCGGCACTGGCTGGAGGGAGATGCCGGAGGGGTGAAGGCATTCGTCGAAGAAGCCCTGCGCTACGACGCGCCTGCCATGTTCAGCTCCATTCCGCGTATCGCCCAGCGCGACATCGAACTGGGCGGCGTGGTGATCCCGAAGAACGCGGACGTGCGCGTGCTGATCGCGGCCGGCAATCGCGACCCGGACGCCTTCGCCGATCCCGATCGCTTCGATCCCGTGCGGTTCTACGGCACCAGTCCTGGCATGTCGATCGACGGGAAGATCATGCTGACCTTCGGCCACGGCATCCACTTCTGCCTTGGTGCGCAACTGGCCCGGGTGCAGTTGGCCGAGAGCCTGCCGCGGATCCAGGCGCGCTTCCCCACGCTGGCATTGGCCGAGCAGCCGACCCGGGAGCCCTCCGCGTTCCTTAGGACATTTCGCGCGCTGCCGGTACGGCTGCATGGGCAGGAGGGCTGAGATGCGCGTCGTAGTCGATCAGGATCTGTGCGGAACGACCGGGCAGTGCGTGCTGACGCTGCCTGGCACCTTTCGCCAGCGCGAACCGGACGGCGTGGCCGAAGTGTGCGTGGCGACGGTCCCGCAGGCGCTGCACGCCGCGGTGCGGCTTGCGGCCAACCAGTGCCCGGTCGCCGCCATTCGTGTCATCGAAAGCGACGCTGGCCATGACGAGCGCGCCAGCGCCGACCCTGCGCCTTCTCCGGTGGAGGCCGAGCGGCATGCTGCGAAAGACCAATGCAATTCAGGAGACACGATGGGACGGTTTGAAGGCAAGGTGGCCGTGGTGACCGGCGCTGGCGCCGGCATCGGCAAGGCATGCGCTCTCGCCATCGCGCGCGGGGGCGGCAGAGTGGTGGTGGCCGACATTGATGGCTCGGCGGCCATCGCCTGCACCGCGCAGATCGCGGCCGAAGCAGGCCACGCGCTGGCCATAGCCATGGATATCGCCGATGAGCAGGCGGTGGCAGCGCTGTTCGAGACGGCGGAGCGGCACTTCGGGGGGGTCGACCTGCTGCTGAACAATGCGAGCGCCATGCATCTGACCCCGCGCGACCGCGCGATCCTCGACCTGGACCTGGCAGTCTGGGACCAGACAATGGGGACCAATCTGCGCGGCACGCTGCTCTGCTGCCGGCACGCCATCCCACGGATGATCGCCCGCGGCGGTGGCGCGATCGTCAACATGTCGTCGTGCCAGGGGCTCAGCGGTGACACGGCGCAAACGTCCTACGCCGCGTCGAAGGCGGCGATGAACATGCTCTCGGCTTCGCTCGCCACCCAGTACGGTCATGCGCAGATCCGCTGCAACGCGGTTGCGCCGGGTCTTATCATGACCGAGCGTCTCCTCGCCAAGCTGGACGAATGCATGCAACTGCATCTGCGCCGGCATCAGCTCCTGCAGCGCGTCGGCCGCCCCGAGGACGTGGCCGCGCTCGTGGCGTTCCTGCTCTCCGACGATGCTGCGTTCATCACCGGCCAAGTCGTGTGCATCGATGGCGGCATGCTGGCGCATGTGCCGACTTACGCCGACGGCGGCAACAGCTGCGCCGCGCGCCCTGCAGGCGACACCGAATCGGCGGCGGCGGCGCGCTGCTGATGGACATGCTGCTCAACCCGCTCAACCGTCGGCACCGGCTGCGGTGCGACATCCCGGTCATGCCTGGCGCTTTCCCCCTGGTCGGGCATCTTCCCGCCATTGTCTGCGACCTGCCGCGCCTGCTGCAGCGAGCAGAACGGACGCTGGGCAGCCACTTCTGGCTGGATTTCGGCCCTGCCGGACATCTGATGACCTGCGTGGATCCGGACGCATTCTCACTGCTCAAGCACAAGGACGTGTCCTCGGCGCTGATCGAAGAGATCGCGCCCGAATTGCTTGGTGGAACGTTGGTCGCCCTGGACGGCGGCGCGCACCGGCAGGCGCGCGATGCCATCAAGGCAGCGTTCTTGCCCAAGGGACTGACCAAGGCCGGGATCGGCGACCTGTTCGCGCCCGTCATCCAGGCGCGGGTGCAGGCGTGGCGCGCCCGCGGCGAGGTAACCATCCTGCGCGAAACCGGGGACCTGATGCTGAAGCTCATCTTCAGCCTCATGGGAATCCCCGCGCAGGATCTGCCGGGATGGCATCGCAAGTACCGGCAATTGCTGCAATTGATCGTAGCCCCCCCGGTCGACCTGCCCGGACTGCCCTTGCGGCGCGGCCGTGCCGCCCGCGACTGGATCGACGCGCAGTTGCGCCGGTTCGTCCGCGATGCGCGCGCGCATGCCGCGCGCACCGGGCTGATCAACGACATGGTGAGCGCCTTCGACCGCAGCGACGGTCCGCTCTCCGATGACGTCCTGATCGCGAATATTCGCTTGCTGCTGCTTGCCGGTCACGACACCACTGCCTCGACCATGGCCTGGATTGTGATCGAGCTGGCGCGGCAGCCTGTGCTGTGGGACGCTTTGGTCGAGGAGGCGCAACGCGTGGGCGCGGTGCCGACCCGGCACGCGGATCTGGCGCAGTGTCCGGTCGCCGAGGCGCTGTTTCGCGAGACACTGCGCCTGCATCCGGCGACCACGCTCCTGCCGCGTCGCGCGCTGCAGGAATTGCAACTCGGCCAACGGCGCATTCCCGCGGGCACCCATCTATGCATCCCGCTGCTGCATTTCTCGACCTCGGCGCTGCTGCACGAGGCGCCTGATCAGTTCCGCCTGGCGCGGTGGCTGCTACGCACAGAGCCGATCCGGCCCGTGGACATGCTGCAGTTCGGTACCGGCCCACACGTCTGCATCGGCTACCACCTGGTATGGCTGGAAATGGTGCAGTTCTGCATCGCCTTGGCGCTGACCATGCACAAGGCCGGGGTGCGGCCGCAGTTGCTGAGCGACGTCGAAAAGGTCCGGCGCTATTACCCGACCGCACATCCGTCAATGAAAATTCGAATAGGCTTTTCATGAGCTGGCATCGCATGCCCCGTATGGCAACGCAGCGGCGCCGGCGGGGCGCGGCATTGCGGCACTCAGCGCACGCACTCGTGTGACGCCGGCAACACCGTGACGACTTGCGCTCGCCGTGGCCGTCTCAGCTACAAGGACATCAACAACATGCAGACCGGTTCCACTCCACGCGACCGAATTGGCGTTTCCGCATTCGGCGGATTGGGCGCGCAGGCGCGCGGCGCATCTGGCGGGCTGCTCCCCGAGATCTGGATGCAGGACGGCGCAAAGCGGGTCGAACAGGCTCTGGGGCGTCTGCTCTGCGCCGAAGACGACGGTGAGACAGAGCTGATGGCGGCCATGCGCTACGCCACCTTGCATGGCGGGAAGCGCACCCGCGCCTTACTCTGTCTGGCTGCCGGCGCACTGGCGGGCACACCGGCGCACATGCTCGACGACGTCGGTGCCGCCATCGAGATGATGCACGCCTGTACCCTGGTCCACGACGACCTGCCCGCGATGGACGACGACGTGCTTCGCCGCGGCCTTCCGACCGTGCACGTAAAGTTCGGCGAAGCCACTGCGATCCTGGTCGGCGATGCGCTGCAGGCCCACGCCTTCCTCACCCTGGCGAGCCTGGATGCGCCGGGCGACAACCGTATCGCGCTCGTGCGCGAACTGGCGCAGGCGGTGTCCGCCGAGGGTGCCGCAGGCGGGCAGGCCATCGATCTGTCGTTGGTCGGAAAGCATGCCGGGCTGGACAGGATCCTGGCGATGCATGGGATGAAAACCGGAGCGCTAGTGCGCGCGTCGGTTCGCATGGGCGCGCTATACTCCATCGCGGAGGATGCCGCGCACGCTGCGCTGTATGCTGCGCTCGATCGCTACACCGCCTGTTTCGGCCTGGCGTTGCAGGTGGCCGACGACATTCTCGACGCGACGGCGGATACCGCGACTCTTGGCAAGACCCCCGGTAAGGACGCGGCGGCGCAAAAGCCGACCTGCGCGTCGATCATGGGGCTGCAGGCTGCGCGCCAGTTCGCCCTGTACTTGTTGCACGACGCCGGGGAGGCCATCGCCCCTCTGGGGCCGCGTGCGGAAGGGTTGGCGCAGATGCTGCAGCGGGCCAACGTCTATCTGTCCGCGCCATACGCATGAGCGGGCCCATCCGTAAGGACTCGCCCCTGTGCTGCTGCGATCGGCCGGCGGGCGCAGCATGCTGCACTGTGTCCGTGTCGGCGGCGACGTGCGCGGCGTCTGCCCGTTTCTGTTCTCGTTAGCCCTCTGCAGAAGGAACATACCGCGTGAACGCGCTGTCCGAACAGATCCTTTCCGAAATGCGCCACCTGCTGAGCGATATGAGCGACGGCGGCAGTGTCGGTCCGTCCGTCTACGACACGGCGCGAGCTCTGCAGTTCCACGGCAACGTCACCGGTCGGCAGGACGCATACGCGTGGCTCATCGCGCAGCAACAGGCCGATGGCGGATGGGGAAGTGCGGACTTCCCGCTGTTTCGCCATGCGCCCACGTGGGCGGCGTTGCTGGCATTGCAGCGTGCCGATCCTCTTCCTGGCGCTGCCGACGCAGTCCATGCTGCAACCCGGTTCATCGAGCGCCAGCCCGATCCCTACGCGCATGCGGTGCCGGAAGACGCGCCCATCGGCGCGGAGCTGATCCTGCCGCAGTTGTGCGACGAGGCCGCATCCTTGCTGGGTGGCGTGGCGTTTCCGCGCCACCCGGCGCTGTTGCCGTTGCGGCAAGCACGCCTGGCCAAGCTGGGGCCAGTTGCGACGTTGCCGAGCGGCCATCCGTTGCTGCACTCCTGGGAAGCCTGGGGGACGTCGCCGGCCACCGCATGCCCGGACGACGACGGCAGCATCGGCATTAGTCCGGCCGCCACCGCGGCGTGGCGTGCGCAAGCCGTGACACAGGGAAGAACGCCGCAGGTCGGGCGCACCGACGGGTATCTGCAGGCGGCATCGCGGGCGACGCGCACCGGCATCGAAGGTGTCGTTCCCAACGTCTGGCCAATCAATGTGTTCGAGCCATGCTGGTCGCTGTACACGCTGCATCTGGCCGGTCTGTTCGCGCATCCCGCGCTCGCCGAGGCGGTGCAAGTGATCATCGCGCAGCTCGACGCCCGCCTCGGCGTGCGCGGTCTGGGCCCGGCCTTGCACTTCGCGGCCGATGCGGACGACACCGCCGTTGCATTGTGCGTCCTTCGCCTTGCAGGCCGCGACCCGGCGGTCGACGCGTTGCGCCATTTCGAAACCGGCGAGCTGTTCGTCACCTTCCCCGGCGAGCGCAATGCCTCGGTGTCGACCAACATCCATGCCCTGCATGCGTTGCGAATGTTGGGAAAGCCCGCCGCCCGCACCAGCGCCTACGTCGAGGCCAATCGCAACGCGCACGGTCTATGGGACAACGAAAAATGGCACGTTTCCTGGCTGTATCCAACCGCGCATGCGGTCGCTGCGCTGGCGCAAGGCAAGCCCCAGTGGCGCGACGAGCGCGCGCTGGCAGCGCTGCTGCAGGCGCAGCGCGACGACGGCGGCTGGGGCGCCGGTCGCGCGTCCTCATTCGAGGAAACCGCCTATGCGCTGTTCGCGTTGCACGTGATGGACGGGAGCGAAGAGCCGGCAGGGCGTCGGCGCATCGCGCAGGCGGTGGCGGGTGCGCTGAAGTGGATGCTCGCTCGCCACGCGGCGCATGTATTGCCCCAGACGCCGCTGTGGATCGGCAAGGAACTGTATTGCCCCACGCGGGTGGTGCGCGTGGCCGAACTCGCCGGGTTGTGGCTGGCGCTTCGTTGGGGGCGGCGCGTCTCGGCCGAGGGAGCAGGAGCCGGGCCATGATCCCGACCGATCGCGCGCTGCAGCAGGTGCTGGAATGGGGGCGTTCCCTGACTGGGTTCACCGACGAGCATGGCCTGGAAGCAGTCAGGGGCGGCCAGTACATCCTGCAGCGCATCCACCCGAGCCTGCGCGACACCAGCGCCCGCACCGGCCGCGATCCGCTGGACGAGACGCTGATCGTGGCGTTCTATCGCGAACTGGCGCTGCTGTTCTGGCTCGACGATTGCAACGACCTTGACCTGATCGCGCCGGAGCAGCTCGCCGCGGTGGAGCAGGCGCTCGGGCAAGGCGTGCCGTGCGCGCTCCCCGGATTCGAGGGCTGTGCTGTGCTGCGCGCTTCGCTCGCCGCGCTCGCCTACGATCGTCGCGACTATGCTCAGCTTCTCTACCATACCCGGTGCTACTGCGCGGCGCTGCGTGCCGGACACGCGCAGGCGGCAGGGGCAGAGCGCTGGTCCTACGCCGAGTACTTGCAGAACGGCGTGGATTCGATCGCCTACACGAACGTGTTCTGTTGCCTGTCCTTGCTGTGGGGGCTGGACATGGCGACCTTGCGCGCGCATCCGGCGTTTCGCCAGGTCCTGCGGCTCATCTCCGCGATAGGGCGCTTGCAGAACGATCTGCATGGACGCGAAAAGGATAAGTCGGCCGGCGAGGGAGCTAACGCGGCGATCCTGCTGCTGCAGCGCTATCCGGCTATGCCTGTGGTGGAGTTCCTCAACGACGAGCTGGCCGGCCATACCCGCATGCTGCACCGGGTGATGGCGCAAGAACCCTTTCCACCGCCGTGGGGACCGTTGATCGAAGCCATGGCGGCCATCCGCGCGCAGTACTACCAGACCTCAACCAGCCGCTACCGCAGCGACGCTGCGGGGGGAGGCGAGCGTGCGCCGGCCTGAACGCGCGGGAAACGGCGGCGTGCGCGCGCTGCCGTCGGTCCGATCCGACGCAACGCCGTCGCCCGATGCGGCGGATGGGTCGAGCATCAGCGACACCAAGCTGAGCCGGCGCAAGGACGACCACCTGGACATCGTGCTGGATCGGCGAGCGGCGTGGGCCAAGGCCGCCGGCTGGGAGTGCATTCGTTTCGAACACTGCGCATTGCCCGAGTTGGACCTGACGCAGATCGACCTCAGCGCCTCGCTGCTGGGCAAGACCATGCGCGCGCCTCTGCTGATCAGCTCCATGACCGGCGGCATGCCACGCGCCGAGGCCATTAACCGGCATCTGAGCGAGGCAGCGCAAGCCTTGGGGATCGCCATGTGCGTCGGTTCGCAGCGCGTGAGCCTGCAATCCCGCAACTCCCAGGGGCTGACGCGCGCGCTGCGCCGCCTCGCCCCAGACGTTCCCTTGCTGGCCAATATCGGCGCCGCGCAACTGCGCGAGGCCGACGGCCTGGACCTCGCGCGCCGGGCGGTGGGTGCACTGGAGGCCGATGGACTCATCGTCCATCTCAATCCGCTGCAGGAAGCGGTACAGCCGGAAGGCGACCGCGACTGGCGCGGCGTCCTGGCGCAGATCGCTCGCGCCGCACGCAGCGTGGGCGTGCCGATCGTGGCCAAGGAAGTCGGGTCGGGCCTGTCCGCCTCGGTGGCCTGTGCCCTCGTAGAGGCGGGCGTGGCGGTGATCGATGTCGCCGGCGCCGGCGGCACCAGTTGGGCCGCGGTGGAGGGCGAGCGCGCCCGCGATGCCGCCGACCGCGCAGTGGCGATGGCGTTCGCCGATTGGGGGATTCCGACTCCGGCCAGCGTGCAGGCGGTCCGTCGGGCGCTGCCAGCGGTGAAGCTGATTGCGTCGGGCGGGATCAGCGACGGCGTCGACGTGGCCAAGGCTATCCGCCTGGGCGCGGACATCGCCGGGCAGGCGGCTGGCGTGCTGCGCGCGGCTACGGTATCCACCGAGGCGGTTGTCGCGCATTTCGAGATCGTCATCCGCCAGTTGGCCGTCGCCTGCTTCTGCACCGGCTCGGCTGATCTGGCGGCTTTGCGTCAGGCGCGCTTGTTGGCCTCGGCGCATCTGCCCGCCGGTTGATGTCAGCCTCGATCGCACGTGGCGACGGGCGCCTAGTCTCACTGAGTCAGAAAGTCTCGGAAGCGGGGATTCGCGCTGGTCGCGGGCTTGTTCGGGTGCTGCTTTGTGATCAGGGAGGCGCCCCGCCGTAGCCGACTGGGGCATCTGAGAGTGAAGCCGCATTCGACGCCATGTCGCGCTTTGATCGGGGTGATCGGTCACGCCAACCGAGTTGAGCCCCTGAAGGGGCCGGGGGTGCTGGAGGCCGGCTACGCTTGGACCGCATCAACCCCTCGGAAAGCTACAGCGACGGCCACGGCAAGCATACCAACATGGTGGAGAGCTATTTCAGCCGCCTTCGCCGCATAGTCGCCGCCAGCACCACCCCGTTTCGCACCGCTATCTCTACCAGTACGCCATCATGCAGCATGGCTGGAAGATCACCCTCGCAATTCTAACGGCGATAACGCATTTAGGCTGCTTGGCCGAGCGATGCAGCATGGAGTGGCGTACGTGGAAACGTTATTGGCAGCGAAACGTGGACAAAAATAATTCGCAAATTCCCGCATTTCGCCAAATTAGCAACCAAATTGCTACGTACGCATTTATGACGCACCAGATTGCACGTTGCATGTTTGCAGAAAATTGACAAATATGTGCGTTGCTTGTATGGCGCGCCCAACTAGCATTTACCCCGCTGGGCCAGGGAACGGGAGAACGACGCATGATGATGGAGAAAGGTGTAAAGCCGAGGATCGCTGAAAGATGCGCTCTTCCGCGTGACATTTCAAGATTCAAGAAACTGCACGAAAACGGTCGCGCGGTTATCAAGCCGAATCCTGACAAGACTCTCGGTTATGTGTCTACCGCTGAATTGGTGAATGAAACGGTGAAAACCGCTTCGTAACCCTGATTTCTATTTGCTTTTAGAGGGCGAAGGTTTACCAACCTTCGCCCTCTTGCTGTTTGGGGCGGCTGGGAGTTCGATTTGAAATGATTCCGTTTGATGAGACAAAATTGGATGAATGGCTCTCCGACTACGAGTCGTTCAATTACGCGTTCCGTCAATTTTGCTACGCGAATTTCAAGGTCCATGAGCTCGACGCGCAATTCATTCCCAACGTTATAAAGCAAATTCACGCCCAGTGGGTCAGCGACAACGAAAAGTGGCTGAATGAAGAGACGCCCGAACATACGACTAGGCTATCGCACGTAAAAATTCTCGCCTTGCTTCTTTATAATCTGAACGCGGAACCGTTTCTCGGCAATTTCTTCGATCACGAATATCAGGAAGACGTCCCTTACGCTTTCAAGGGAACCGACGAGGAAAAGGCCGCTGCGCGCCGCGATCTCATAGATGGCCGTGAAGCAATTTTGGCTTTGGACTTCTGCCTTCTGATCATCAACTGGTTTGAGAAGAACCGGATGGATCGCGCGATCCCGTACCGACAGCCGATGACGCCCGACATGCGCCACGATCTTCTCGGGTACCTTTTGAATGGGAGCGTTGACCGCAAGGCCCTTTACCTGATTTTGAAGGCCATGTATCTTCGGCCAAGCAAGGGCGGCTCCGCCAATTAGCAATCCTTCCCTCTTTTAACGCTCTCCGCTGCCTTGGCTTTCCGCTTCCGCGAACCTTCGTGGAATTGACGCCCTGTCTAATCGGCTCGACAAGGAACGCGTCCGTCCCAGCCCTTCGGCCTGAACGACCCGCTGGGCCCTCTCTTTGTTTGACTTGCTGCCTTCCGCCGCGGGCTTCATGATAACCCTGCAAAGCTCTCCGCCGAAGCGGTTGGGTTTGCGCCGCAATGGCCTGATCCGCGACGGGTCGCCCGTGGCTATATGATACGCGAACAGATCATAGAGTTGTGACTTGCTTGTCGGAGATACCTTTGCGTATCATCGCGCATTCGAAAAGATCGTTTACGTATCATAATGGATTCTCAATCGGAAATTCTTCTCGAAATTGGTGGGCTTTTCAGGCAGGCCAGGCTGGCGGCTGCGATGACGCAGGAGCAGGTCGCTGATTTGGCGGGTATATCCCGTCCCCGATATCGCGACATCGAAAAGGGAGCCGCAGCCGCGCGTGCGACAACGCTCATGAATATTGCTCGAGCGCTCGGTCTGGAAATGATGCTGGTTCCGCAAGCCATGGTGCCGGCTGTTCAGGCTCTATTGCGTCCGCATCATGATGACGATCGACCGGCCTTTGTTTCTCAACCTGACGATGACGATCATGCCTCCAGTCTTTCGCGCACCTAAGACGATCCCGTCGCTGGACGTGCTCTTGAAGGCAGTGAAGATCGGCACAATCGTCAGGACGCCGGGCGATATGCATTCAACTTCGATGAGGCCTACTGCGCGACGGGCGGCTTTCCGGTTGTCAGCCTCTCGTTTTGGGCAGCGACGGGAGTGTTGCGGAAAGATCCGAAGCCTGTGCCAAGCGCCTTGCCCGCTTTGTTCGCGAACCTCCTGCCGGAGGAGAAATTGCGCAGGCGATGGAAGGCACCACGAAGGCAATGTGCGGCCAGGCAATGATTTCGACCTTTTAGCGGCGCTGGGCGCCAATCTGCCGGGAGCCGCACGGGCGTTGCCCAGTGACGGCGCGATAGCGGTTTCGCAGGATGCTTCAAAGGATCAGCCCAAGGCACGGTTCTCGCTTGCCGGCGTGCAGATGAAGCTGTCGGTCATGAAGAACATTGGAAAAGGCGGCGGCCTTACCTTGCCGATGGACGACGAGCAGGGCCGGTACATTGCCAAGTTCCCTTCGACGGCCTTCCCGGGCTTTTCCGAGAACGAATTCGCCAACCTGGCGCTGGCAGCAGCAATCGGCATGGACGTTCCTGAATGCGAACTGGTCGAGAAGTCCGATTTTGAGGGCGTTCCCGAAGAATTCAATACGCTGTCTGACGGCAAGGTCCTTCTCGTCAAACGCTTCGATCGCGGCGCCGGTGGCGAGAGGATACACATCGAGGATTTCGCCCAGGTCTTCGGTGTCTACCCCTCGCGCAAATATGAGGGGGCTGCTTATCACGACATAGCCTTGGCTCTTGGCGTGGCCGTCTCGCCTACGGCGGCTCTCGAGTTCGTCCGCCGCATGGCACTGACCGTCATCACCGGCAATGGCGACATGCACCTGAAGAACTGGTCTTTGATCTATCCCGGTAACGGCGACAAGCCGGCGCTTGCACCAATCTACGACCTCCTATCCACCGTGCCATATATTCCCGCCGACGCCATGGGGCTGTCGCTTGGAGGAGAGCGCTCGTTCAAGGCGCTAGCAGCACCGCGATGGAAAGCATTTGCGAACCGTGCACGGCTTCCGGAGCCAGCAGTCCTGAAGGCAGTGGTCGAGACGGTCAAACTCGTCAACGAGTACTGGTGGCATCTGCCTGAGCGCGACGTTGTCGCAGCGAAAGTGCTCGAGCGGATGACGAACATGTGAAGGCGATGACGCCGATACTGAACTCCTGTGCCGACAAGTGAGCCGAGACCCCTCGAATTGCTGATATAGCGGGACCATCCGCCTGTGGCACCGGATGAGTGGCCGCGGACCGATGGTATGCCAGCGTCGCGCGCAGGATTCTACGCAGTCTCGACGAGGACACGCGAGACGAAGCACGTCAGCTCGCTGGCACAAAAAGTTTCGCAGCTTCCCGCAAGTAGGTTGAGATGCTGTTCGTCCACGTCAACACAACGACGCGGTGCAAACGAATTCGGTGACTGAGGATCGCGATCCGACGCTTTGTGTCGCCAATGTCGCGTCCGCTACACGGGCTGTTCCGACGATCCTTTTCTTGGAACTCAAGCTAAACCCCTGAAAAACAAGCATGAAATCATTCATCGGTTGGATCAGCCAAATTGGCATGAGTCTTGAGATCCTTAGGTGCGAGGCGGCTAGAGCTGCCCGACCGGCATTCAAGTCGCGGCAGCCGCGATGAATGGGAACGAAGGAAGGAAAGCTACATGTCAGGTTTGCGTCAGATCGCCTTTTACGGCAAGGGCGGCATCGGCAAGTCCACCACCTCCCAAAATACGCTCGCCGCCCTGGTCGACCTCGGGCAGAGAATCCTCATCGTCGGCTGCGACCCCAAAGCCGACTCCACCCGCCTGATCCTGAACGCGAAGGCGCAGGATACGGTCCTGCATCTTGCGGCAGAGGAAGGTTCGGTGGAAGACCTGGAACTCGCGGACGTGCTCAAGGTCGGGTACAAAGGCATCAAATGCGTGGAGTCCGGCGGCCCTGAGCCGGGTGTCGGCTGCGCCGGCCGCGGAGTGATCACCTCGATCAACTTCCTCGAGGAGAACGGCGCCTACGACGATGTCGACTATGTCTCCTACGACGTGCTCGGGGATGTGGTGTGTGGCGGTTTCGCGATGCCGATCCGCGAGAACAAGGCCCAGGAGATCTATATCGTCATGTCCGGCGAGATGATGGCGCTCTATGCCGCCAACAACATCGCCAAGGGCATCCTGAAATACGCCCATTCGGGCGGCGTGCGGCTCGGTGGCCTGATCTGCAACGAGCGCCAAACCGACCGCGAGCTCGACCTCGCCGAAGCGCTGGCTTCCAGGCTCAATTCCAAGCTTATCCACTTCGTGCCGCGCGACAACATCGTCCAGCACGCCGAGCTCAGGAAGATGTCTGTGATCCAGTATGCGCCGGACTCGAAGCAGGCCGGGGAATACAGGGCGCTGGCCGAGAAGATCCATGGGAATTCGGGCCAGGGCACCATCCCGACCCCGATCACCATGGAGGAGCTCGAGGACATGCTGCTCGACTTCGGCATCATGAAGACGGACGAGCAGATGCTTGCCGAGCTTCAGGTCAAGGAAGCGGCCAAGGCGGCCGCACAGTAGCGACCGCTGCCGACATGAGGCGCCGCCCTGACCTGGTGCGCCTTTCAAAGAACGGCGCCTCGTCGGTGAGGCGTCACCCTGAACCTTGAAAGGGGTCCCATGAGCCTGGAATACGAGAATGACGGTGCCCTCCATGCGAAGCTTATCGAGGAGGTGCTGTCGCAATACCCTGACAAGTCGGCGAAGCGCCGCAAAAAGCACCTCAGCGTCGCAAAGAGCGGCGACGAGGCTGGCGAGGAAAGCGAGGTCCTTTCCGAATGCGATGTCAAATCGAACATCAAGTCCATCCCCGGCGTGATGACGATTCGCGGCTGCGCCTATGCCGGCTCGAAAGGCGTGGTGTGGGGTCCAGTCAAGGATATGGTCCATATCTCGCACGGGCCGGTCGGCTGCGGGCAATATTCCTGGTCTCAACGCCGCAACTACTACGTCGGCACGACCGGCATCGACACGTTCGTCACCATGCAGTTCACCTCCGATTTCCAGGAGAAGGACATTGTTTTCGGCGGCGACAAGAAGCTCGAACGGATCATCGACGAGATCGAGGAACTGTTTCCGCTGAACAAGGGCATGACTGTGCAATCCGAATGCCCGATTGGCCTGATTGGCGACGACACCGAAGCTGTGTCCCGCAACAAGGCTAAGGAGCACGAAACGACAATCGTGCCGGTGCGCTGCGAGGGCTTCCGCGGCGTCTCGCAATCCCTCGGCCACCACATCGCCAACGACGCGATCCGCGACTGGGTGTTCGAGAAGAAGGACCTCGAGTTCGAGGCCGGCCCGTACGATGTCAATGTGGTCGGCGACTACAACATCGGCGGCGACGCCTGGGCTTCGCGCATCCTGCTCGAGGAGATGGGTCTGCGCGTGGTCGGCAACTGGTCGGGCGACGCTACGCTGGCCGAAATAGAGCGAGCGCCAAAGGCGAAGCTAAATCTCATCCATTGCTACAGGTCGATGAACTACATCTGCCGGCACATGGAGGAAAAGTATGGCATCGCCTGGATGGAGTACAATTTCTTCGGCCCCTCCCAGACTGAAGCCTCTCTGCGCAAGATAGCCAAGCACTTCGGGCCGGAAATCGAGGCCAAGGCCGAGGCGGTCATCGCCAAATACCGGCCGTTGGTCGATGCCGTAATCGCCAAGTACCGGCCGCGCCTCGAAGGCAGGACGGTGATGCTCTATGTCGGCGGGCTGCGCCCCCGTCACGTCGTCACGGCATATGAGGACCTGGGCATGGTGATCGTCGGCACTGGCTACGAATTTGGCCATAACGACGACTATCAGCGCACCGGCCATTACGTGAAGAAGGGCACGCTAATCTATGACGACGTGACTGGTTACGAGCTGGAGAAGTTCATCGAGGGGATCCGTCCTGATCTCGTTGGCTCCGGCATCAAAGAAAAGTACCCGGTCCAGAAGATGGGCATACCGTTCCGTCAAATGCATTCCTGGGATTATTCCGGCCCGTATCACGGCTACGACGGCTTCGCCATCTTCGCCCGCGACATGGATCTGGCCATCAACAACCCAGTCTGGAACCTCTACGACGCCCCCTGGAAGAAAAAAGCCGAGCCGTCGGCGGCGATCGCAGCCGAATGAAAACCTGGCCTCCCGGAAGCCGGGAGGCCGTTGAACGCCTGTGGCCCTTTGTCCGCGGGAGACCTGAAACTTTTCGACGTCCCTGTGCCGCCGTATGGCGCGGCCAGTTGGAGAAGAGGTAACCACCCATGCCGCAGTCGGCTGAAAAAGTTCTCGACCACGCGCCCCTGTTCCGCGAGCCGGAATACAGGCAGATGCTCGCCGAGAAGAGGCTGAATTTCGAATGTCCGCACTCGGACGAGGTCGTTACCGACCAACGCGAATTCACCAAGACGTGGGAATACCGCGAAAAGAACCTTGCTCGCGAAGCGCTTGTCGTGAACCCCGCCAAGGCCTGCCAGCCGCTCGGCGCGGTGTTCGCGGCCGCGGGCTTCGAGCGAACCATGTCCTTCGTCCACGGCAGCCAGGGCTGCGTGGCCTATTACCGCTCGCACCTGTCGCGCCATTTCAAGGAGCCTGCTTCGGCAGTTTCCTCCTCGATGACCGAGGACGCGGCAGTGTTCGGTGGCCTGAAGAACATGGTCGACGGGCTCGCCAACACGTACCAACTCTACGACCCGAAGATGATCGCCGTCTCGACCACTTGTATGGCGGAGGTCATTGGCGACGACCTGCACAGCTTCATCGAGAACGCCAAGGACGAAGGCTCGGTCCCGCGCGACTTCGACGTGCCCTTCGCCCACACGCCGGCCTTCGTCGGCAGCCATGTCGACGGCTATGACGTTACGGTCAAGGGCATTTTGGAGCATTTCTGGAAAGGCGAGGAGCGAACGGAAGCCGAGGGAACCATCAACATCATTCCGGGCTTCGACGGCTTCTGTGTCGGCAACAACCGGGAACTCAAGCGCCTGCTCGATCTGATAGGCGTGTCCTATACCTTCATCCAAGACGCCTCTGACCAGTTCGACACGCCGTCGGACGGCGAATACCGCATGTATGACGGCGGCACGAAGATCGAAGACGTGAGAACGGCACTCAACGCCGAGGCGACACTTTCGCTACAGCATTACAACACCCGAAAAACTCTGGAGTATTGCGAAGAGGTCGGGCAGGCGACGGCCTCATTCCATTACCCGCTCGGCGTCCAGGCAACCGACGACTTCCTGGTGGAGGTCTCCGCGATTTCTGGCAAGCAAATCCCCGAGGCAATCCGCCTGGAGCGCGGCCGACTTGTCGACGCCCTGGCGGACAGCCAATCCTGGCTGCACGGTAAGAAATACGCCATCTACGGCGATCCGGACTTTGTCTACGCCATGGCCCGCTTCATCATGGAGACGGGCGGCGAGCCGACCCATTGCCTCGCCACCAACGGCACCTCGGCATGGGAAGCCGAGTTGAAGGAACTGCTTGCATCATCGCCCTTCGGCAAGGATGCTCAAGTCTGGGCGGGCAAGGACCTCTGGGCGATGCGCTCGCTGCTCTTCACCGAGCCGGTGGACCTGCTGATCGGCAACTCCTATGGCAAGTATCTGGAGCGCGACACCGGCACGCCGCTGATCCGGCTGACGTTTCCGATCTTCGACCGCCACCATCACCATCGGTTTGCGCTTATGGGCTACCAAGGCGGGTTGCGCGTCCTGACGACGATCCTCGACAAGATCTTCGACAACCTCGATCGCGAGACAAGCGAGACGGGCGTGACGGACTATTCGTATGACCTCACCCGCTAAGAGTGGCAGCCGGCTCTTCGGTGAGGCCGGTCGTCTTCCCATGGACTTTGGAGATCGACGCAATGTCCTCGTTCAGTGCCAAGATCCAGGATGTCTTCAACGAGCCCGCCTGCGAGCAGAACCGCGGCAAGGATGCCAAGGCGCGCAAGGAGGGCTGTTCGAAGCCGCTAACCCCCGGGGCGGCGGCCGGCGGCTGTGCCTTTGATGGCGCCAAGATCGTGCTCCAGCCGATCACCGACGTCGCGCACCTGATCCATGCGCCGCTCGCCTGCGAGGGCAATTCCTGGGACAACCGCGGTGCGGCTTCGTCCGGGCCAACGCTGTGGCGCACGAGCTTCACGACCGACCTCACCGAACTCGACGTGGTGATGGGGCAGGGCGAGCGGAAGCTTTTCAAAGCGATCCGCGAGATCAAGGAAGCGTATGGGCCGCCGGCGATCTTCGTCTATTCGACCTGTGTTACCGCGCTGATCGGCGACGACATCGAGGCCGTCTGCAAGCGGGCGGCGGAAAAGTTCGGCCTGCCGGTGGTGCCGGTCAATGCGCCGGGCTATGTCGGCTCCAAGAATCTCGGCAACAAGCTTGCCGGCGAGGCGTTGCTCGAGCATGTCATCGGCACGGTAGAACCGGACGACGCCGGGCCCTATGACATCAACATTCTTGGCGAATTCAACCTCTCGGGCGAATTCTGGCTGGTGAAGCCGCTGCTGGATCGGCTCGGGATCCGGGTGCGCGCCTGCATTCCGGGTGACGCACGTTACGTCGACATTGCCGGCGCGCACCGCGCCCGGGCGGCTATGATCGTGTGCTCGACCGCGCTCATCAATCTGGCACGCAAGATGGACGAGCGCTGGGATATTCCGTTCTTCGAGGGCTCCTTCTACGGCATCACCGACACCTCGGAAGCGCTCCGACAGATCTCTCAGCTGCTCGTGAAGCAGGGTGCTGATCCGGAGATCCTCGGCCGCACCGAGGCGTTGATTGCAGAGGAGGAGGCGATCGCTTGGAAGAAGCTAGCCGCCTACCGGCCGAGGCTCGAAGGCAAGCGCGTGCTGCTCAACACCGGCGGCGTGAAGTCCTGGTCGGTCGTCCATGCGCTGATGGAGATCGGGATCGAGATCGTCGGCACCTCTATCAAGAAGTCGACCGTCGAAGACAAGGAGCGGATCAAGCATATCCTCAAGGACGACAACCATATATTCGAGCAGATGGCAGCGCGCGAGCTTTACGCCATGCTCTCCGAACACAAGGCCGATATCCTGCTATCAGGCGGGCGCACGCAATTCATCGCTCTGAAGGCCAAGACACCCTGGCTCGATATCAACCAGGAGCGCCAACATCCTTACGCCGGCTATGACGGCATGGTGGAACTCGTACGCCAGATCGACCTGGCCATTCAAAACCCCATCTGGTGCCAGGTGCGGGAACCGGCACCATGGGATTGCCAGCCTGCGGTGAGGCAGGAACTGCCGCGCACGAAAAGCCATACCGCGACCTTGCATGTTGTCCAGGAATTCGCCGGCACGACGGCCGGTGATTTCGGCGATTGTTGAGGAGAGCCGATGGTCCGCATCCTTCCCCAGACCAAAGCGGCGGCGGTCAATCCGCTGAAGTCATCGCAGCCGCTGGGTGCCGCCTTGGCCTTTCTTGGCGTCGACGGCGCGATGCCGTTGTTCCACGGCAGCCAGGGGTGCACCAGCTTCGCGCTCGTGCTGTTCGTGCGGCATTTCAAGGAAGCCATCCCCTTGCAGACGACGGCGATGGACGAGGTGGCGACGATCCTCGGCGGGGCGGACCATCTGGAACAGGCGATACTCAACCTCAAGGCCCGCACAAAGCCAACGCTGATCGGGGTTTGCACGACCGCGCTGGTGGAAACCCGGGGCGAAGACTGCGCAGGCGATATCGCCAATATCAGGCTGAAGCGCAGGGAAGAACTCGCGGGTACGGAGGTGGTGCTAGCCAACACACCGGATTTCGATGGCGCGATCGAAGAGGGCTGGGCCAAGGCTGTCACCGCGATGATCGAAAGGATTACGCGGCCCGGCGAGCAGGCGCGGCAGTCGAAGAAGATCGTGATCCTGCCTGGCTGGAACCTCACTGTGGCTGATATCGAGCATTTGCGTGAGATGGTTGAAAGCTTTGGAATGAAGCCGGTGATTCTGCCGGACGTCTCCGGCTCGCTCGACGGTACGGTGCCCGACCGGTGGGTCACGACCACCTATGGCGGCACCAGCGTCGAGGATATCCGCGAGCTTGGCATGGCTGTGCAATGCGTCGCGATCGGGGAGCATATGCGCCGCCCGGCCGAGCTGCTGCAGAGGCTGACCGGCGTGCCTTACGTGCTGTTCCGGTCGCTGACTGGATTGAAGGACGCCGACCGGTTCGTCTCGCTGTTATCCGCGGTTTCGGGCGCGGCGGCGCCGGCTGGCGTGCGCCGTCGCCGGGCGCAGTTGCAGGACGCGTTGCTCGACGGACATTTCCACTTTGGAGGCAAGAAAATTGCGATCGCTGCTGAACCAGACCAACTCTACCAACTCGCGAGCTTCTTCATCGGAATGGGCTCCGAAATCGCGGCGGCGGTCACCACGACCGACATGTCGAAAATTTTGGAGGAAGTACCGGCGCAGTCGGTTCAGATCGGCGATCTCGGCGATTTGGAAGCTCTTGGCGCCGGCGCTGATCTTCTCGTCACCCATTCCCATGGCCGCCAGGCGGCGCAGCGCCTCGGCATTCCGCTCATGCGGGTCGGCTTCCCGATCTTCGACCGGCTCGGCAGCCAGCACAAGCTCACAATCCTCTACCAGGGGACCCGCGACCTGATCTTCGAGGTTGCCAACATTTTTGAAGCCAACCGGCACGCGCCGACGCCTGAGGCGCTTGATCCACTCCGTAAGCGAGAAATGCCAGATGAGCTCCGTTCGTCGCCTCTCGCTCGTCACTGACGAGGTTCACGCACCGACACCGGAACGCCAAGCCGGCGCATTGCGCGTGGCGATCGCCACGCAGGACATGAAGAACCTGAACGCCCATTTCGGTTCGGCCAGGCGCTTTGCTGTCTACGACGTGACGCGCGAGGAGTGGAATCTCGTCGAGGCCGTGGCCTTCGATGACGTTTCCGATGAGAGCGGGGAGCACCGAACTGAGGGCGACGACCGCATCACCCCGAAGGTGGAGGCGCTGAAGGGCTGTCATCTCCTGTTTTGTCTGGCGATCGGCGGACCTTCGGCAGCCAAGGTTGTTTCGGCAAAAATTCATCCGATCAAAGTGCCGCACCCCCAAACCATCCAAGAGGTGCTGTTGCGCACGCAGATGATGCTCAGGACGTGTCCTCCCCCTTGGCTGCGCAAGGTGCTGGCGCAGGCAGGTGTCGCCGAACAGAAACCGTCCTTCGAGGACAAGGACTGAAATGAGGAGTAGGCGAAATGTCTGACGCCGTGGTTAGCCCTGCTGTCGCCGAGGACGAGGCGGCCCTTGCCACCCCGTTCGTCAAATGTCTCGTGCGGCTGGTCCGGGCTCATGATTCCCACGGGTCTTGGGAAGGCAAATCGGAGGCCGAGCTGCTGGGCGACTTCATCATCACCAGAAAACAGCGCCGTGCGATCCCGATCATCGGCGATCCCGATCCGGACGTGCTGTGGAGGCTTGAGATGTTTTACACTGCCGTCGGGCTTGCGATCGAGGAGCGCTCCGGCCTGATGGCATCGCCGATGATGGAGATGAGCCATGAGGGCTTCGGGCGCGTGCTTCTCACGGCCGGGCGGTTGGTCGTTCTGTCGAAGACCCTGCGCGACGTCCACCGGTTCGGCTTCGAGACGTTCTGGAAACTCGCCGCGGCCGGTACCAAACTGGCCGACGATGCCACCGCAGCCATTGAGGCTCATCCCGAGGTGGCGCGGGCGTGATGAAACCGATTTTCGATCAAGGGGATCATGTCAGGCCTTGAGGACATGCGATGGCCAGCCCACTCAACCGAGGCGGTCGAGGCCGATTTGGTTCTTGGGGTAGCGCTGATGAAGCCACTGGTCCTGATCTGTTCGCAAGATGCTGAGTTGTATCTGTTCCTCAGCCACATTCTGGGAGTGGACGGCTTCACGAGTGAGCCGGCAGGCGGCGTGAAGGAAGCACTTGCATTGGCCGATGAACGGGAGCTCCAGGCGGTAGTGCTGGACTGCGGGCCAGCAAGCGCGACAGGCTCCACAATCTGCGCCCGGCTCAAGGGGGAGCCCCGGACCGGCGGCCTGCCGGTTATTGCCCTGATCGCGCCCGGCGCCGAGAACCAGCACCTCGATCTCTTGAAGGCAGGCATTGACGAGAGCTTTGTGCGGCCGATCGCGCCGGCCAAGCTGCTTGACTGTTTACGGACGAAGCTGGCGCTGCCGAAGCCGGGTTCAAACGGGATTGAAAACGGCGGCTGGATCTCCTGTGGCGACCTTGAGATAAGGCTCGATGCCCACCGGGCTCGGGGTAATGGCCACGAAGTCCACCTTGGGCCGATCGAGTTCAACCTGCTGCGGCTTTTGCTTGAGACTCCCGGCAAGGTCTTCACCAGAGACGAGCTGATCAGCGCGGCCTGGCCGGCCAATATCCATGTCGGTGTACGCACCGTGGATGTCCATATCAGCCGGCTCAGAAGGGCGCTGAAGGCGGCCTCGCCAGGTAGCGTCATTCGTACCGTCAGGTCGGCCGGCTACTCGCTCGAGTGGCCGGACGGCTGAATAGATAACCGATGTGGTGCCACTCCGCATTTCCGCCGTGCTGAGGGCAAGTCTTGCGGCTTCGAAACGCGCCGGCAGGTACGACATATTCAGAAAGAAGCAGTCAAATGGCTTTCAGAAGCGTACTCAGTGTGACGGGAGCGGACCACTCCGATCAGGATATAAGAATAGCAGCCGGCCTGTGTGCCGAGGTCGGCGCGTATCTTTCCGTACTGATTATGTCGCCTCCGCGGCTCGTTATGTCGCCTCCGCTGCTGGGCGATGGCATCCCCGCGTGGCCTGCGCAACGCGCACAGGCCATTGCCAGACTGGAAAAACGATATAGGCAAATCGAGAGATTTTCACACGACATGGTCAGACTGGAAACGACATTCAGGGAAATTCACAAACTGCTGAGAGCCACGTGGCGGTGCTATGATGTCGATATCGCCAACTGCGATCAGGCCAGCGTCGGTGACGCGGTGCGACAGCGGGCGCTCTGCAGCGACCTGACAATCGTCGGCCCCGCACTTCTCAACGACATTAATCTCGGACCCCTTGTTATCAACGGCAGCCTGTTCGATACCGGAAAGCCGGTGCTTGTCGTGCCGGAGGGCGCTGAGGCGACTCTATCGCCACGGCGCGTGCTGGTCGGCTGGGATTCGCGAGTCGAGGCGTCCCGTTCGGTTCGGGAAGCGCTGGATCTGCTAGCCGGTGCTGAGGAAGTTCGTGTCGCATTAGTCGATCCGGAGGCGACCTGCACCGGAAACGGTACCGAGCCGGGAGCCGACATCGCCGCCTATCTCACTCGGCACGGTGCTTGGGTGTCGATTGACCGGCTGGCGAGCGCCGGCAAACCAGTGGCCACGGTGCTCGCGCAGCACGCAATCGACACGTCTGCCCACATGATAGTCATGGGCGCTTATGGCAACCGCAGGCTACGTGAGCGACTCTTCGGCGGCGTGACGAGATGGATAGTTGGGAAGCCGTCATTGCCGTTGTTTTTGGCTCGCTGACGGTTCCAAGCAAGCACCGACGCTGTTCGAAGCTCTACCCCCTTGGGTCACCTATCCTGATGCCAAGTCGGAGGAAGATCGCGCAAAGCGCAAATTTCGCGAGGCTCGAATCTACAAGCGCCGTCGCCGAGACATCCCGGACGTCTCTAACGCGCGCTCGGGGGTTCTCCTCGCCCGAGATGATCCGTAACGCGGAGCCCAAAGGCCGCGCAGAGGTACAGGCGCTCCTCAATGCACTCAAAACCACCGCTTCAGGTCGGCGTCAGGTCCAGAAAGAGAGTCGCTTCAGCGCGGCAGGCCGCGTTCGGACCGTAGCCGCATCGTATTGGCGTTATCACGATTTCCCTCACCACTGGCCGGGAGCTGACCACCGCAACGACGGTGCAGTGGCCAAGGCGCACCGACCTTAGAGTCGGGACGGTCGGGCTCTTGCCGGTGTCGGCGCGAACGATGGCATGAATCGCCTTGTCATCTCTGGGATGGTAGCCCGGGTTAGTGGCGGACAGCCGCCTCTCCAGCGTTCCCGTTGGTCCGGCCCAACCTGCGTGGCGACCGAGCGGTCTTTGGGTTTGCAATTCCGCCAACGCTCACGTCGCACGGCGAGGTCCCGTTGCACCTGAGCACCGGGAACACAGAAGATAAACACAAAGCAGGGATCCCGCAGAGTTCACCGGCCGGCACTCATCCTGGCCTTTTCGCCATGATCATCATCGTCGTTCTGAGGAGCGGTATTGGCGAGCTACAGCTGGACCGGCTTCGGTCGTGAAGAACTCCCATGACGCCAGCCCAGGAATTCAATCGCAAGGCGGGCGAGGGGGCACAGGCTGCGCTCGGATGGAGCGGCCCCTTACAATCGCAAATGGCGAGATCGCTACCGCCTCCGGACCGGAACGGCAAGACGCTCAAGCCGGTGGCGTGAAGCGGACGATGATGACGAGCCTCACGATAGCCAACGCAGTCATGATGGCCATCGGCCTCGTCCCTCGGCCCGAATGCATATTGAGTCGTCCGGGCCACGCTTTTCTGCCGACGCGAAGCGGGTGATGCTTGTCGAAAACCTGACAGCGGCAGAAAACATGTCGGCTTCAATACAACCGGCCATCATGGCATTTGAAGGTTTTTCTAGCGATTGATGCGCTTACTGCCCGCTGAGCGCGCTGGCACGGCCTTTGCGGATTGTGATGCGGCAACACTGCGTGAAAGCTGACTGCACACAGACGCGCGAGACGAGCGATGCTCTCCTTTTCCTGCCCGTGTGCCCCTCTCTAAAGAGGGAAACAAGCTTGCGCGTAAAGTCGCGCAACCTGTGGCAACAGCTTTGGATAGCAGCATGGTATTGCAGATGAAGTCACCGGCTCCTTCGATCAAAGTTGACACCTGGCTGCGTGGCGAGCCCCTGACGAATTTCGAACCCGGCAAAGTGTATATCGTCGAATTTTGGGCAACTTGGTGCGAACTATGTGTGGCGGAGATGCTCCAGCTGATGCGGCTCCAGGAAAAATACAGGGACAGCGGACTTGAGGTCGTCGGAGTCGCGGCTAATGAAGACGCTCCAACGGCCGTTGAGGCTCGCACCAAGTTGGACGCGTGGTTGACCGAAAAGTGCTCGCATCTGAGCTATCGGATCGCGTTCGACCACACAGGTGAAATGAACAAGCTTTGGATGAAACCCAGCTTTTCCGCCGGGATTCCGACTTCGTACGTGGTCGACCGAGACGGCCACATCGCCTTTATCGGTCATCCCAGCCAACTCGATGAGGTTTTGCCGAAAGTGCTCAACGGCAGCTGGCGCATCAGCGATAAAGCTAAAGCCGCCGATACGGAGCGGATCGCCACAAGCGAACCCTTGGCGCGCGAACAAGCGTTGAAGCAGCCGATCGATGACAGATTCTGGGCGGCCGTGAAGTTAGAAGATTGGAAGACGGCGCTCTGGGCGATCGAAGAGGGCATCGCCTTGATGCCCGACGACATCAATTTCCGCCTGGCTCATGCGCACCTGTTGCTTCACAAAATACAAGATATGTGGACCGGCCTGCCCGTTATGCGCGAATTCGTGCGCGACGCGATCGACAAGAACTCCCAGGATTGGATGGTTTCGGCGCTAGACCAGCTTTTCCATCCGGCCAATGACCATTCGCGCCTTCCCCCCGCTGAGCGCTTCGCGATGGGCAAGGAGCTGTCCGAACACATTCTGGCACTGAATCCCCCGCAAGGCGACAGCCCTAAGTTCCGGTCCTATCCCGCGGTCGCCCGGTACTATCACGAGAACGGCAACAATGATCGCGCGATCGAGTTGGTCGAACTGGCACTGACGTCGCTGGACGGTCCGGAGCCTATCCCGGCCGAATTGAAAGAGCAGCATCTGCCGGATTTGCTGCAGGCCCTCGCCAAGTACAGGGGTGGGAAGGTTTGTTGCGGCGCTCTCTTTGCGGCTCCGCAAAATAATTTCCCGAAGGTGCCAAAGCGCGGTCGGCCGAGGAGGAAAGATAAAAAAGGGTAATTGGTCGAAATGGCTTACTGGCCAATTCGTCCATTTCCCTGGCGTGACCGCAGCAGGAGGGTCCATGCAGCACTTGGTCGATCGTTTGCAGCAGGATCGAGGCTCGAATCTTCATGGCCTCCGGCCGCATTGCGGCGGAAGTGATGTTCGCCGCGAATTCGCGTGGAAGACTTCGCAGTCGAGGACATGTTCAAGGTCGGCCAGAGGGACATCAATCGCGTGGAATCAGCCGCGCCGAGCCGGGCGTCGGCTGCGCAAGTGTGCCCGAAGTAGGCATCCCAGAAAACAGACATCGTGCTTCGAGGAAGAGGACTGAAATGAGGAGAAGCCGAAATGTCTGATGCCGCGGTCAGCCCGGCTGTCAACGAGGACGAGGCGGCCCTTGTCATGCCTTTGTCAGATGCCTCGTGCGGCTGATCCGTGCTCAGGATTGCCTCCGGGTCACGGGAGGGCAAATCGGACGCCGAACTGCTGGGCGACTTCATCATCACCAGAAAACAGCGCCGTGCGATCCCTATCATCGGCGATCCCGATCCGGACGTGCTGTGGAGGCTCGATATGTTCTACACGCCCGTCGGGCTTAGGATCGAGGAGCGCTCCGGCCTGATGACATCGCCAACGATGGAGATGAAACCCATGGGGGCTTCGGACGATTGCTTTTCCGCCGGCGGCTGGTCGCTCTGTCGAGACATCCACCGGTTCGGCTTCGAGACGTTCAGGAAGCTCGCGGAGGCGGGTACGAAACTGGTCGACGATGCGACTGCAGCCATCGAAGCCTATCCCGACGTGGCACGGGCGTGAAGAAACCGATTTTGAGGAAGGATTTATGTCAAAGCTAAATGAGATGGGGAAGAAAGTCCGAAAGCTTCAGCTGCGCGCGGCAGTTGCCAAGATGAAATTGCGCCACCTTGCAGAGAATCTCCCGGGAAAATGGACAGAGATAGACGACGTTGCCGAGGAAACGTCCGCCGTTTTTGCCGAGTTGGATGGTGCCAAGAGAGAGCTCGCTGCAATGAAGAAGTTACGATGAGGAGCACATTCACCACCCGCGACGGCTCTGGATGGATGCCGGAATATCTCACCGCTATAGACGGCACGACCTGCATCGGCTGCGGCCGCTGTTTCAAAGTCTGCTCGCGCGAGGTCATGCATCTTTACGGCGTCGATGACGCGGGTGAAATCCTCGGCGCCTGCGACGGCGAAGACGACGATTTCGACGGCGAGCTCAATCGCATGATCATGGTCGTCGACCATGCCGGCCGCTGCATTGGCTGCGGAGCCTGCGGCCGGGTCTGCCCAAAGAACTGCCAGAGCCATGTTGCGGCCGACCAGGTCGCAGCATGATCTGAGGAGAGCCAGGAGAACGGCGTTGCCCTTTAGAATCTTTTGTCGCGTCCTGGGGCTGGTGCTGTGCAGCACCGCGCTGACTGTCTACTTCGCTGCTCATTCCATCGGCACAGTCGTCGTCACGACGCTGACTTGTTCGCTGCTCCTTCAGCTGGCGTATTTCGCAAGCGTGCTCCTTCTGATCTGGCGGTCTGGCTGCGTTAGCCGAGCTGGCCAAAGGGCTGAGCATTTCGGCAGTTGCAAGGAAGTTGGATCCGAGCCGCCAGACCTTGATGAGGTGACGAATGAATCCGCAGATTTGCTCCAGCGCGATCAAATGCTGGCCATATCGCTGCTGCTGCCTTGAGGCGCCGTGACAAGGTCAGTGCTCAAGTTAGCGCCCCACCCATAAATTTGAGCAGATAATGGAAGGAATACTGGCTTGAGAAGTCATTCTAGTTAATCCAGGAGATACAGTTCTTGAATCCCATAGGGATTGCTAGCCTCTCGCAGCACGCCGGCGTGCGGTTGCAAGTCTCAATGACGAACGTAGGCGCTGGAAATAGTAATGGGACTCTTCGGGCGCCGGATAACCCAGACGACCTCAAATCAAGTCGCCTTTAGAATGACTCGTGAATGGCTAATTCAGCTTCATCGCGTGTCGCCGGAGAGAAAATGCTGGAAAAGTTCGAACGCTATCCGCTCACATTTGGACCCACGCCCATCGAGAAGCTCGACCGCCTCTACAAGCATTTGGGGGGAAGGTGGAAATCTACGCCAAACGCGAGGACTGCAACTCCGGTGTCGCGTTTGGCGGAAACGAGCTGCGAAAGCTCGAATACATCATCCCCGATGCCATCGCGTCAAATGCCAATACGCTCTCCATCGGCGGCGTGCAGTCCAACCACCCGCGGATGGTCGCTGCGGTCGCCGACAAGATCGGCATGAAATGCCTCCTGGTTCAGAAGAGTTGGGGTTGCCATGAGGATGCGGTCTACGGTAAGCGGTGTTTCCGGACCACCTTTCAGGAGTGGTCTGGATCTGTGAGGTTGCCGGTTCTGTAATGGGATCGGAGATCGACTTGTGTCTGGACTTGACCTTACGCTTGACCCGGAGCGGCAGCCTCGACGTTTCGAGGTGATCAACGGTGCTGGCGGCCGGCGTCAGTGGTCGGTGGATGACAAAACGCGGATCATCGCGGAGACGCTGGAGCCGAACGCAATCATTTCCGAGGTCGCCCGCCGTTATGGCCTGAGGCCGCAGCAGGTGTTCGCCTGGCGTCGGGAAGCGCGCAAACAGGCCGCTTCGGTGCAGCAAGATTCTCCTGCCTTTGTGCCGGCGGTTGTGGCGGCGCCCACAACCGAACCCACAGCGAAGCGCCCAGGACGACCATGGAAGCAGAAGGCGGTCCGCGACGCCGGCGTGATCGAGCTTGAGATCGACGGCATCGCCATGCGCGTTGGCCGTGGTGCCGATGCCAAGACGGTGGCTGCTGTAATTCGCGCGCTGAAGGCAACAGCGTGATTGGCCCGACGGGTGCGGTCAAAGTCATGGTGGCGACGAAGCCGGTAGACTTCCGCAAGGGCGCGGAGGGGCTGGCCGCACTGGTGCGCGAGACGATGGGCGCCGATCCGTTCAGCGGCGCCGTCTACGTCTTCCGGGCGAAGCGGACGGATCGGATCAAGCTGATCTTCTGGGATGGCACCGGCGTCTGCCTTTATGCCAAGCGTCTTGAGGACGGCGAGTTCCGCTGGCCGAAAGTGCAGGACGGGGTGATGCGGCTGACGGCCGCGCAACTCTCGGCGCTATTGGAAGGGCTGGACTGGCGGCGGGTCCACGAGGCACGCCAGACCCGCGTTCCAGCCCAGGCGGGCTGACCCGCGACGAAGTGAATCAGCCTGGATTCCGCTGTCGCGGGCTGTCGGCGAATATGGTCTGATCCGCTCATGGCGATGACGGCTGACCAGCTTCCCGACGATCCGGACGCGCTGAAGGCGATGGTCCTGGCACGCGACGTCGAGAATGCCCGCCTGATCCAGATCATCAAGGAATTGCAGCGTCACCGCTTCGGTCGCCGCGCCGAGACGCTTCCCGAGGATCAGTTGCTGCTGGGGCTCGAAGAGGCCGAGCAGATCGAGGCGGCCGGCGAGGAAGAGGCCGAGGGGGCCTCTCCGGACCAGCGACAGGCAAAGACTACCAAACGCCGGGCCAACCGGGGTGCCCTGCCGGCGAATCTTCCTCGTGTCGAGATGGTCGTCGACATCGAGGACCATGCCTGCCCGTGCTGCCTCAACGGCCTGCATCGGATCGGTGAGGACGTGAGCGAGCGGCTCGACATCGTTCCGGCGCAGCTGCGTGTGATCGTCGTGCGCCGGCCCAAATATGCCTGCCGCGCCTGTGAGGATGTGGTGGTTCAGGCTCCGGCGCCCGCCCGGCTGATCGAGAGCGGTTTGCCAACCGAGGCGACGGTCGCTCAGGTGCTGGTGTCCAAATATG
>NZ_JAMYSG010000022.1:0-126528 GCF_040321815.1 Mesorhizobium sp. M0239 | reverse complement strand
CCCTCGAAGAGGATCCGCCGCCCGGCCGCGAGCCGATCGACTGGAAGCTGGTGACCAACTTGCCGGTCGACGATCTCTCCGCAGCAGTCGAGAAGCTGGGCTGGTACGCCCTGCGCTGGAAGGCGGAGGTGTCCCTTAAGGTCATGAAGTCCGGCTGCCGTGCCGAGGAGGCGAGGCTCGAGACCGCAGAGAGGCTGGCGAAGTTCCTCGCTCTCATCGCGGTGGTCAGCTGGCGCATATTCTTCGTCACTATGTCGGCGCGCGCCAAGCCAGACGCCGCGCCCGACAGCGTTCTCACCTTCGCCGAGATCACTGCGCTCGACCGGATCGACGCGTCCCGAACGCGACCACGCCTCCAACGGCCCACGCTCGCCGCTTACCTGCTGCAAATCGCCATGCTTGGCGGCTATCTCGCCCGCAAACATGATCCGCCTCCCGGCAACATGGTCGTCTGGCGCGGCATGATCCGCTTGCACGACATCGCCTTCGGCATCTCCATTGGATAAGCCGACGATGTGGGTAATCGAAAGATTCCGCGGATGGGTACGATGGTTCACATGACGCGGAAACAACAAGCGAGGTTCGCCACCAACCCGAATCCGTCCGGCGGAGCAGTTCGAATTCCTCGCTGCATGACCCCACCGCCTTCTGGAGCTTCTTCGACCTGACGGAAATTGCAACGGAACCATTTTTACTCCCCGTCCATCCCGGGCAATCCGCGAGCAAGATCGACATCACGTTGCGTCAGGCATCACGGTCGAATACAGATGGCGAGATGAGCAAGCTCGATCGCATCGACTACCGGATTCTTGATGTGCTCCAGGAAAACGGGAGACTTCCAGTTAAAAGCCTCGCCGACTTGGTCGGTATCTCTGTTTCGCCCTGTTGGCAGCGGGTGAAGAATCTTGAGAAAGCCGGAGTAATTCGCCGCTACACGGCGGAAATAGCTATTGAAAAGCTACAGAATATTCAAATCGTTTTAGCTCACGTAATTCTTTTCCGGCATAATCGAGGCGCATACAAGGATTTTGAGCGACTTGCGCAGAGTATTCCGGAAATAATCGAGTGCTATGAAGTAGCTGGCCCATTTGACTACCATATGAAGTTGGTCATTGCCGGCATGGATAGGTACAATGGTATCTTGGAGAAATTTCTCTCTCCCGAGCTTCATGTCGAAAAGTACTACACGTACGTTGTAACTCGAGCTGCCAAAGACGGACGGACACTTCGTGTGCGTGATGTCGTTTCGTCAGTTTCGAGGTAGTCAGGCCAATCGTGAGCGCCTCGCCAATCGGTTAGTTTCGTTGCAATTTCCGTCAGGTCGAAGAAGCTCCAGAAGGCGGTGGGCTCATGCAGCGAGGAATTCGAACTGCTCCGCCGGACGGATTCGGGTTGATGGCGAACCTCGCCTGTTGTTTCATGTGAACCATCTCGATGCCGGACAGAACGGAGTTAGCTCTAGCAGGTAACTTGAAGCCGAGCCATTGGTCGGATCCGACGTTTGATCCTCCGAGATCCTGCTCGATGCAATTGTTCAGGTACTGGCTTTAAAGGATGCGGATCGGCGGCAGCTTGCGTCTGGAGCGATCCGACAATCGATGGCTGGCATCGCAGGAAAACAATCGCCTCTCGATTGGTCTGACTTCCGCCGATAACGAAATCTGGTCGACCATGCCGCTCGAGTGCCTTCCTGAAAAAAATGCTTGGCCGCCGGCGGATCCCGATGCTCGCTGAGACGGAATTCGACCAACACTATCAATGGCACGGTAGAGATATGTCCGTCGTCCGCGGACCTTGATGTGGGGTTCATCGATATGCCACCTTCCGGTGACAGCACGCTTGCGTCGGTTGAAGCGGTCCAGCAGCAAGGGTGAGTAGTGAACGACCCAGCGATGGATCGTCGAATGGTCGAATGATCGACACCGATGCCGCGCTCGGTCCATCATTTCTCGAACATCAGCAGGCTCACGCCACAGGCCAGACACCAACGAACCCAAAGACGATGACGGATTGGCCGAAATGGCGGCCTTTGAACATCAGCATCACTCTCCGGGAAACGGAGGTCAATGCCATCCCAGGCGTAACCGAAAAGTTTTGCAACAGAACCCGCCATTCCGGGGAAACACCGGGCAACCGACACCTACTGTCGGGTCTGTCGACTCCGCGACCCAAGTTTCGGCGTGGCTGCCTGCTTGCACTCCCGTTTAAGTCATTGAACTAACCTCAGAAAAGAATTTCTAACACTCTCCGTCACGATTGGCACGACTCTTGAAGCTCCTTCTTTCGTGAACGGCGGGAGCTGCCGACTGGTGTCGATGCCATTGGCAACGTGAAATGCACATGCCCTTACCTATCGCCAGTACACCTTTATTAAGTGGAGCTATCTCTAATGATGCAAAACGAACTCGGCACAGCCGAAGTGACCGCCGAATATAAATATAACATCATTGGCGCGGATGTTCCCGATGAGACATTATTCAAGGGAGACTTATTGGTTGCGTCCCTGTCGGGATCGCCACGCCACGTGAACTCCATATATTACTACGATGACACAGGGTCACTGTTATTTGAAAGGCTCTGTGGCGAGAAAACATATTACCTGTTCAGAACAGAAAGATGGATACTGACCGAGCTCGCAAAGACGATTGCCGGAATCACAGGTCCTGTCTCTCTTGTTGAGCTAGGATCTGGGAACGCCGAGAAAACAACTCTGTTGATTGATGCCTATGTGGGGACGCATGGCCTGACCTCTTACGCTGCCGTCGACATCAATCGCTCGATTTTGGAGAGAGCGGCTGAAAACATTCTCTCAGTGTCGTCGGAGTTGAACTTCTTAGGCATCGTCGGGACTTACCAAACCGGACTCGCAGAGATCAAAAGCCTCATTAGTCCAAAGCTTTTATTTTGCCTCGGCAGCACGATTGGGAACATGCATGACGACGAGTTGGATAGTCTCCTCCTATCGGCTCGCTCCGCCTTGTCGCCTGGCGATTATTTTTTGGTCGGGATAGATTTGGATAAAGAAACGGAAATTCTGGAGGCGGCATACAACAATCAAAGCGCTATTCTGACCAACTTATGTGTTCTGCAACATTTGAACTGGCGCTTCGGTGGAGATTTTGATCTATTCCAGTTTCGACATGTGGCATTTCATAATAAGTCGCTGCATCGCATGGAGAGCCACTTGGAGGCTATGCGTGATCAATTAATCAATCTCGACAAGCTGGAATTCTCCTTTCAACTCAAAAAAGGGGAGATGATTAGGACGGAGATCATGAGAAAAGTTGAGATAAATACCTTTAGTGAGATGTTCGGCCGGTACCGTTTTAAGCAACTAAAGTATTGGACAGATCTAGACCGGAGATACGCCGTAATTTTGTTTCAACTTTCGTGAGATTTTATGGAATTTGGCTCAGGACTTATTACGGAGACCTCGGATGAAGGAAGGCATTGAATCGGAAGTTCGGAGTTACTGTCGCTCCTACCCAGCAATGTTTACCGAAGCGAAGGGCAGTTATCTGATTGCCCAAAACGGTGACAAATACCTCGACTTTCTAGCCGGCTGCGGATCATTAAACTACGGACATAATGACCCGGTGATGCAGTCTGCCCTACAAGACTATATCGCTAGCGACGGCATCACTATATCGCTAGCGACGGCATCGCTCTCGGGCTCGACCTCCGAACAGGAGCCAAACAGGAGTTTATCGACACCTTCGAAGACTTGATTTTGCGCCCAAGATCGCTTGAATATCGCATTCAGTTCTCCGGTCCCACCGGTGCCAATGCTGTCGAGGCCACAGTCAAGCTCGCACGCAAGGTTACCGGTCGCACCAATATTATCGCCTTTACGAACGCTTTTCATGGCTGTTCGCTTGGTGCGCTAGCCCTCACGGGAAATTCTTACCACCGAAGAGCGTCAGCTTCCATGCTCCACGGTGTTCATCGTGCGATGTACGATGGCTATCTCGGCGCAAACTGCGATACGGCCGAATTGCTCCGGAAGCTGCTAAGGGATCCATCCGGCGGAATAGACAAACCGGCAGCAATCATCCTCGAGATGGTGCAGGGCGAAGGAGGGATCAATGTGCCGACGCGCCGCTGGGTCAAAAGCATCGAGCAGGTTGCCCGACACCATGGTGCGATCCTAATCGTCGACGAAATTCAAACAGGCTGTGGTCGCACAGGACCATTTTTCGCGTTCGAGGCCTTCGATATTCGTCCCGACATGGTGCTGTTGGCGAAGTCAATTTCGGGGTTCGGGTTGCCAATGTCTCTTGTCTTGCTGGCTCCCTACATCGATCTTTGGCGCCCTGGTGAACACAATGGAACGTTTCGCGGGAATAACCACGGGTTCGTCACTGCTACGGCTGCTCTTCGAGAGTATTGGCGCGATGAACACTTTGAGCATGAGATCGGTCGCAAGGGCAGAATTGCCAACAAGATCTTGTCTGAATTCGCCATCCCTTTCGGCTTCCACGTGAAAGGGAGAGGCTTGATGCTTGGGCTTGACGTCATCGACAGCAAGTTGGCTGCTCAGGTGAAAGCGGAAACCTACAAGCAGAAACTGATTGTTGAGCTATGCGGGCCATCCGACGAGGTGATAAAGATAATGCCACCGCTGACGGTCCCGGATGAAGAATTGGTCGCCGGAATCAATCTGCTTGTTTCCACCATCAGGACTGCTTTTTGCCCCGAACGAACGAACAAGTCTGTGGGCCGCAGCGGCGACAGTCAGATCCCGAAGGGGGGGTGCATAGCGCCTGCTCCTCGACAGAGTAGAGTTGTTCACCCCCCCTCTGGCGACTACAATGCCTACAGGAGCTTACAAACCGAATTACCGAGCGCCGTGCACCGATCTTGACGCAAAATTGATGCTATCGACCTGGTTGATCAGTTCGCTGTCGCCGGGCAACCGAAAAAAGATGTCCAAGCTCGCGGTGCGTAGCGGCGTTGTCGCGGGACGGTTTCGTTGCAATTTCCGTCAGGTCGAAGAAGCTCCAGAAGGCGGGGGGCTCATGCAGCGATGAATTCGAACTGCTCCGCCGGACGGATTCGGGTTGATGGCGAACCTCGCCTGTTGTTTCATTGGTCGGATCCGACGCTTGATCCTCCGAGATCCTGCTCGATGCAATTGTTCAGGTACTGGCTTTAAAGGATGCGGATCGGCGGCGGCTTGCGTCTGGAGCGATCCGACAATCGAGGCTGGCATCGCAGGAAACAATCGCCTCTCGATTGGTCTGACTTCCGCCGATAACGAAATCTGTCGACCATCCCGCTCGAGTGCCTTCCTGAAAAAAATGCTTGGCCGCCGGCGGATCCCGATGCTCGCTGAGACGGAATTCGACCAACACTATCAATGGCACGGTAGAGATATGTCCGTCGTCCGCGGACCTTGTGGGGTTCATCGATATGCCACCTTCCGGTGACAGCACGCTTGCGTCGGTTGAAGCGGTCCAGCAGCATGGAGGAATTGCTGCAGGCAGGCTTGGGTATCGAGCAAGTCGTGACAAAACCAGTGAAATCCAATTCACCGATCCCCTTGTCCGCACTACGACAACGGTAAACTCAAGAAGCCTTGGTTTCCACGGCGATTGGTGCCGATTCCGCGAATTCGTCGGCCAAAGACGTAAATTTCCGTGAAACTTAAGAGGTGTTTGCCGTTATGTTGATTGCTAAAGAGGCGGCTGACCGAGTGTTCCCAGCCGACTGGTGCGCGAGGAGAGGGACAATGCGTTTGAGCAATCTGGGAACCGAGCAACTGCGGAAGAAGGACCGAAGCTTCGTCTTTCATCCGTCCACGCACTTAGCCAAGCACAGTCGCGGCGAAACGCCAAACCGGATCATGGCCGGCGCACAAGGCGTCTACATCTGGGATACGGAAGGCCGAAAGAGCCTTGACGGTTTCGGCGGGCTCTACTGCGTCAATATGGGATATGGATGCACGGAGATTGCCGAGGCTATCGCCCGGCAAGCGCACGAGTTGCCGTTTGCCCATGTCTATGCGAGCCAAGGCACCGCGCCAGTCGCCCTCCTGGCAGAGGAGGTGGTCGAATATTTCGGACAGAACATGCGACGGGTCTACTTCGGCCTTTCCGGCTCCGACGCCAACGAAACCAACATCAAGCTGGTCTGGTACTACAACAACATCCTCGGCCGCCCAGAAAAGAAGAAGATCATCTCGCGGCATCGCGGATATCACGGATCCGGGCTGGTCACCGGCAGCCTGACAGGCCTTCCCTTCTTTCACGATTTCTTCGACCTGCCTCTGAATCTGGTGCGCCATACGACGGCGCCCCACCATTACCGCCAGGCGCAGGATGGCGAAAGCGAGGAAGCGTTCTCCAGGCGCTGTGCCAACGAACTTGAAGCTCTCATCCTCGCTGAAGGCTCGGAGACCGTTGCAGCTTTCATCGGAGAGCCGGTACTTGGGACCGGGGGCATCGTTCCACCCCCAAAGGGATACTGGACCGCAATTCAAGGGGTGCTTGATAAGTACGATATCCTTTTTATCGCCGATGAAGTAGTCTGCGGCTTCGCGCGAACCGGTGAAAAATTTGGTTCCCACCTCTATGGCATGCGCCCGGATTTCGTAACGATCGCCAAGGGCCTGAGTTCAGCCTACCTGCCTATCTCCGGGTCAATCATCGGCGACCGCGTCTGGTCGGTGTTGGAACAAGGAACGGAAAAGCACGGCCCACTCGGCCATGGCTGGACATATTCCGGTCACACGCTTTGCGCTGCCGCCGCGCTTGCCAACATTAAATTGCTAAAGGAAAGAAACATCCTGGAACATGTTCGGGACGTCGGACCCTATTGGCAAGCCCGCATGAAAGCCGAACTGGAAGGACATCCCATTGTCGGCGAGGTTCGCGGCATCGGCATTTTAGCCGCCGTGGAGCTGATGGGGGATCCGAAGGGCCGGGTGCCATTTGAACCCGGACTTCAGGTCGGCGTGCGGGTCGCCGCTGCTTTGTTTGAAAATCGCGTCATAGGCCGCGCCATGCCGCATGGGGATATTCTTGGCTTTGCCCCACCTCTGATCATTACCCGAAAAGAGATCGACATCATCGTCGATGCGACTGCGAAATCAGTCGATACGACCTATCGTGCGCTGAAGGTGGAAGGCGCGATATGATCTGGCGTGAGATGACGCCTTCAACTCGGATCGCCGGATATTCACGTGCGGCAGCCCTGTGGCATCATGAGCAGGGGGCGCAACAATCCGCTCCGTTTTAAGGCAACTTGCATGGAGGGTGTGCGAGCCGATGCCGAAATGCGACGCCAATCTCGAAAAACACAGTGCCGCCTTCGCGTCCGAAGACGCTCACGTGAGCTGCTGCAAGAATGTAGAGGCGACGCTCTGACAGACGACAGACCGCAATGTACCGTGAGGCTGAGCTCCTCCATGGAGCAGTCTCAAGCCGCACGCAAAAAAGACACCCCGACCGCAATGAAGTGCAAACCCAAGAGGACAACTGTCACCCTGCTAACAGATGGCGCTGGAATGAGGTCTCGACGTCGATAACAGCGCCGTCGAAGCACGTATCGCCCTCCCAAGGCGCACGGCCCGGCACGGAGCTCAGTCTCCGGCCGGGCCTTCAACCCAGAATGGCTCCGCATTCGCCCGCCCGTCTTGGCTCCTGGTGGGGGCCAGAACTCACTGCAGTTTAGCTATGCAAGACGCTTTTCATAGATTTGTAGGGCAGATCGCAGACAGCGCTGACGCGACTGACCTGCGCAACGCTCTGGGCGAGATTGCCTCTTCGCTCGATTTGCCGTCTTTCGCCTATCTTTTCCCTTCTTCTGGCAAGGGCCGCAAGGTGCGCCTGATTTCCACCTACCCTCAATCCTGGACATCTCATTACCTTCACAGTCGGTATGAAAAGATTGACCCGGTTATCCATCAGGCGCGTGGTGCTCAGGAACCATTCAACTGGGATGCGCACGGTGCTGATCTCGAACTATCGACGCAGCAGCGACAACTGATGGATGAGGCGACGCAATTTGGCATTCACTGCGGCTTCACGATCCCGATCCATGACAGCACCGGTACTTTTGCAGCACTGACCTTCGCCTCCGATGAAAGGCGACCACTGTTCTTCCGCCTGATTAACCGATATGACCGCGTGCTGCAGCTCATCGCGATCTTCTTCCATCTTCATGCCTGTCGCAAGCTGGCCGACGGCAGGATCGTGGATGGCGTCACCCTATCTCGAAGGGAAATCGAGTGTCTGAAGTGGGCCGCTCGCGGAAAGACGGCGTGGGAGATCGGCCGCATCCTGGGAATCAGTCGGCACACCGCAGCCTATCATCGGGATAACGCCAGGAAGAAGCTTGGCGTGAAGACGGCTATTCAGGCAGCTGTTCGGCTTGCACTATCCCGGCCATCTCTCTTCACCTGATCTCCGAAACCTGGGCACATACACAGGTTGTATCAACTCCGGCCTTTGCCTTCAATCGCAGGTGTTATCCATGCGAGGGAGAAAGGCCATCATGATGCAGTTGATCACGCCGGATTGCTACGCTGAGTTCAGCGACGAGCTCGAGCAGATGCACCGCTTGCGGTATCGCGTCTTCAGGGATCGACTTGATTGGGACGTTTCGTTCAGCGGCGGCTATGAGGTCGATCCGTTCGACGCGCTTCGTCCCCACTACCTGTTGCTGCGTGCGCCCACCGGGCGCATCGACGGTTGCGTGCGCCTGTTGCCGACCACCGGACCGACGATGTTGCGCGACAGCTTCTGCGCTCTCCTTGCAGACCGTTCGGCGCCGGAAGATCCGCGGGTTTGGGAAAGCAGCCGTTTTGCGCTTGATCTGCCGCCTTCCGCGCCGAAACAGGCGGGCATCGCTATTGGCACCTACGAGCTGTTTGCCGCGATGGTCGAGTTTGGGTTGTCACGTGGTCTGCGCAGCATCGTTACGGTAACGGATCTGCGCATAGAGCGGATCTTGCGTCGCGCCGGCTGGCCACTCGAACGGCTGTCCGATCCGCAAAGAATAGGCAACACGCGCGCCGTTGCCGGATATCTCGACGTCTCAACAGACAGCTTGGAAGCCCTCCATCGCAATGGCGGACTCAAGGGCCCGGTACTGTGGACACCGGTCATGAAGATCGCCTGAGCCTGGAATCCAACCCTTTCTTGGAAACGATGCAATGGACGAAATAATACCTGGCCCTGCCTGGCCGGACAGGCAAGATGATGATGACTATGGCTATGTCGAGCGGCTGACCAGCCGAGGCTGGGCCTGGGAATTCCTCCGGCGCAATCCGGACTTCCAGAAGGATCTGGCGAACGCGCTGCTCGGTGCCGAACGCACGAACCCCCGGTCCGTGGATATTATCAGCCTGCCGTCGAACACTGTTGATCTCTCGCGGTGGGGCCTTCTGTTTTGCAAGCTCGAAAGGAACTGATGCGAGCGTCTTTTGGTGCCCCTGGCAATGTCCGCATGTTTTACCGGTTGCTGCCGAAATGGCGGCGCGGCCGCGCGGGGTCGACGTGCTCGATCTCGCCGCGCACTCCTGCCGCATCTCCATACTCGTCACGCGGGATGGGCATCAGCACGTCCTTGTCGAGGACAGTGGCAGGAGCTTGCAGCTGGCTGCCTCAGGCGTCAGCATCCTCGATGCTGTGCGATTCACATCCTCCGTCCTTTGGTCGCCAGAGGAACTGAAGCAACGCCTGAACGCCTTGGAATGTCTGAACAGCCTCTGTTGGACCGGCAGGCTGCAACCAGGATTCTTTCCGACCGAGCCCCGTTGCTCGCGGTTGCGCCGCGTCTTGCGTGCGCTCGACGGCTCCATCGCTGGCGCACCACACCGCGAAATCGGCCTTGCCCTCTTCGGCAGAGCCCGCGTCGAGCAGGACTGGGCCGACCCCGGTGACCATCTTCGCGACAGCGTCCGCCGTGCAGTCAGACGCGGGCGCTCGCTTATGAACGGCGGGTATAAGCGGTTTCTTCTATAGCGATCGTCACCCTCAGGCCTCTTGGCCAGCGAACAGTTCTTTGTACCCCGCGATCACCAGCCAGTGGGCGCGCGCGAGATGGCTGCGAACCGCCTTTTGGGCGCGAGCTGGCTCTCGCACTGAATCAATGCCCAATATCGCCTGCGCCATCTCTTCTTCGCTGACATTGCCGGCGCATGCGTCTATGAGTCTCAGATAGATCCTGAAGTGCTCATTGTCATAAGCGGTCAGGCTCTCGGCCCAGGGGACCTCATCGGCAACAGCAGGTTGGAGCAATCTGTCCTCCATTCACGTCTCGCTTAAGACCTATTCCGCGCCCGCGCACGGCACAATATCCTAAAATGGGATAATCCGAAACTGGGATTAGTCGGTGAGCCGGTTCTTTCTTGGCCGGTTCGTCTGATGCCGAAATCCCTTCGATCAGCTCGCCAGCGCCGGCTGCTAAAACGGCTGATTGCGGCGCGCATAACCAAAGGGGTCACCCAGACCCAGGTTGCTGATATGCTGGGCCGCCCACAATCCTTCGTGGCCAAGTACGAGGGTGGTGAACGTCGGCTGGACGTAATTGAGTTTCTCGACGTTACCGAGGCTCTCGATATCGATCCTTGCGAGCTTCTGGCACAAATGCGTCGCTCTCGTGACCTGTAGATGGCGTTGCGCTTGGATTGCTCAAGAAGAGCCCTCAACAGGGACCTCGTCCGCGATCGGCGCATTCGGTTCAGAGTGTAGCACCGCTGTCCTATCTCCGATAAATCGGTTCCGCGCAGCCGCCCGCGGAATGTGCAGAGGTTCAGGCAGAAGAACCATCTGACGCAGGAGCAGCTTGCCGAGACCTCCGGCTTCAGTCAGCAGTACATAAGCGGTTTTGAGAAAGGCCGCAGAAATCCGACGATCGTCCCGATTTACGAGTTGGCACAGCCCTCGGCATGAGCCACATGGAACTCATTCGGCCCGACAAACAGGCCTGAGGCTTTCGCGGAGACCGGGTCTTTTTCAATCAAGATGACGGCGCACCCCGATCGCGCATGCGAGGACGTAGAATTCCGACCATGCGCCGCTTCATACAGTCAAGATAGACGACAACCAGCCGGCATTGCTGCTGGTTGACCTGCCCAACAAGCTGATCCGCAATCGGACGCCACTCGCCAATGCGATCCGCAACTATCCGACAGAATATGGGCTGATCGCCGCCAAAGAATGTGCAGATCGAACCGCTGCTCGAGCGTATCTTAGCAGATGGGACGCTGCCGGATTGGCGGCGGGAGCTGTTCGCGCTTATGCTCAAGAAATACGCGCAGTTGCAAACACATCTGAAAGATGTCGACGCCAGATGATAGCTTAACATCGGGCCAAGAGTGCAGACAGCGCCTGGCGGGGCGGGACCGACTTGCCGTACCCCCCGTAGGCGGTGAGGTGAACCGGGGCATCCCCGTTCCCGTTCGCCGGACCGACCTGCGTATAGGGGATCATCTCACCATCGGTCGAGACTGCCTCGTGGCGCGTCACCACCAGCCCGGATGCGTCGAAATTGTCCGGGTTGCCCTTCAGGATTACTGGAGCGCCGAGAGGCGCCGCGGCATTGAGGCTCTAGGAGAAGCTTCCGCGGCGTGATCGGGTCCTGAGCCGAAAACAGTACCATCGGAATGATCGCACTGTTCTGAAAGGCCCTAGTTGGCACGACCCATGCTCGGGCTATCCCCAAACGCGCTGCGGCACAGACTGAGGAGAAATCATCCATGATCACGCTCGCCAAACATGCGGTCGCCACCGCGAAAACTGAGCTTTCCCGAGCCGAAGGAGAACCTTGCGTTTGTCTACGGCTATGGGGTCTAGGCTGGGCCCTGTGTCGGTGAGCGCGGCCTCCAGCATGCGCGCCTCAGCCGTCAGGCACCTTATTGCTCTTTCTGCCCGTTCGCTTGGATTTCTTAAAGACGTGACCTTCCACGACACGGGATACGTCGATGCGGTTCTTGTGCATGGCCGGTTGGATTTCGAGTGCTACACGGAAGATCTGTTTCATAAGCTCGCCTTGGCCTTCCCTCCCAGCTTGTGCACGGCACTACCGTTACGCCGTGCCGAATTTCTAGCCGGTCGCGCGATGGCGGACGCGGCGTTGCAGGCGCTGGGCCAACTTACTACTGAGATTCCCATCGGTCCCGACCGCGCCCCAGTCTGGCCAAATGGCTCAGTTGGTTCAATCACCCATGCGCGGGGGCATTGCGCCTGTTTCGCCAAAGGCGATCCAGGCTGGCAAGCCGGTGTCGACATCGAGGCAATAGCCAGCGGCCACGCGCTGGAATCGATCCTGAGCATGACGGCTAACCAGCGTGAACGTGCCTTGATTGCACGACAGACGGCGCTCCCTCCAGATCGGCTGGCAACGCTGCTCTTTTCGGCAAAGGAGACACTTTTCAAAGGACTCTACCCGGTGGTGCGGCGCTTTTTTGGGTTCGACTGTGCTGAACTACGGACGCCCCCTGCGAACGGATGCTTGCGGCTGCACCTAACACAAACCCTTTGCAGGGAATTACCTGCGGGCGAATCCTATGACATCCGCTTTAATACCACCGCCGACTGGGTATTGACTTGGCTAGCCGTGCATCAAGCCTGATTACCCGAGCCGCATATAAAATATAGCGGTCTGCCCTTTCACAGCCGGTTCCGTCCGGCGGATCCTCGTCGCGCGCTCGTGAGGCGTCAGCTTTTGCAAACTATGCGCGTCGTCAGCGCCTTGCGCTGCTCAGACACACACTCCACTTGCTCGAACATTTCCTTGCCCGGGCGGACGAGGCTGTCGCGACCGGCCTCCGCTCGAAACGCCCAGATCCCGGTATCGGTCACCGTCCCTCGGCCGAAAAGATGAAGCTGAACTGATGGCGGTCGCTGGTCGTGCCATCCTCGGATCATAAAGTTCCCCTGGGCTTGCTATCGAATGCCAGCGCGCTGGATATGGCGCAGATGAGCGCGCGCCAACTGAAGTCCCTTTCCATCCAGCTTGACGACACGGGACTTGATGACGAGGCGCGGCTGGAAGGCGGCGAAGCGGTCACGCGACGCAAGCTCGCTGCAGACGCCGGCACCGCGCCCGATCCCGGTGCCATGGAAGGTTCCCTTGCCGCGACTTTCCCAACCACAAGCAAGATTGGCTGACGGCAGCGATCGAGGTATTTCCGGCCGCGGGTGACGCGCATTTTGCGGGGCTTCGGTTCAAAGTCTTCGTCGCGCATCAACGGCCGGCCCCCCACAACTTGAACTCGAGTCATTCCTCGACTTGGCAGCTCGACTGGTCCGCGGAAATCGGCGCCATATAATCCGGTGGTTGTGCGCCATCTGGCGCCTTGGCGGCCCTACAGTTGCTCTCATTGTGAGATCATCGACGATGTCGGACATGATACCCAGCGCTCTGATCGGTTGTTCTAAACGATTTCCCGGTTGGTGCCCCACCCCGCGGACGCGCTGATCGGCATCTCGCTTTCCTCCTTTATCGCCGGCGAGCGCAGTTTTGCCATCCTCTTTGAACCAGGCGACAGGCGCTCCCTGCAGTCATTCTTCTGGAATAACGGGAAGCTCATTTTCCCCTACCTCGTTAACCTCGATCCGCGTTTCGAGATGTTCACCCCCGACCGCCAGGAATGGACGCGCCGAGCGCTGGACACCTTGCCCACCAAGGGGACTATTCACCTCGGGTCGCTCGATGCGGAATGTCACGAGACCAAGGGAGAGGTCCTCAAATCATCCGACATCGTCGAAGATCCGACACCGAGTCCTACCGTGACCGCCTGTCGGTTCCCTGTGCGAACTCGGTGTGCGCCGCGGAAAACTCAACTCACCGCGGACTGGAGTTGCATCCGAGGAATGACTCGATTTCAAGGTGTGGGCCGACCGTTGATGTGCGACGACGACTTTGAACCGAAGCCCCTGAAACATGCGCGCCACCCGCAGCCGCAGATACTTGGATCGGGCGCTGCCGTCAGTCAATCTTGCTCGTAAAAGTCGCGACACAAGCAACCTTCCATGCATCTGGATTTGGCCCGGCGCCGGCATGTCCGAGTGCGTGCGACCGCCGTTCCGGTCGTGTCGTTCTCGTTGATAATGGGTACGGCGCCAACTTTGAGAAGTCGTTGAAGGGTTGAAACCGCATTGCGGCGGCGATGCTGATCATCTATATCTTCGCGGGTCAATAGTATTTGCCCAACACCAAAACTATGGCGTTTTAAACTCTGTCATAGGCACGCATGAGTTGAACCTGATCGATAGCGCCGGCCGTTTGTTTCTCCTCAACTCGCAGAGATCTGTCCAGATGGTTGAAGTGACTTGAGCCGACCGCGACAGCACCAGATGTGACGATGATCACCTGCTGCCCGCGTGCGAAAAATCGGACGACATCCTGTAGTAGTGTTTCAAGCCAAGAACCGCGTATTTCTCCGGTTTCTGGATCGCCGATCAGTGCTGAGCCAATCTTCACTATCAACCGGCGAGCCGAACCCAATCGGATCGAGCTTGTTGGTGCTGCCGCTGAGTGTTGCTGCACTGGAAGTGAAGACACGTCTCTCCAATCTCACCTGTCCTGAGCGTCACGGCCTTCGAGGGGTATAAGGGCGCACGAGGCGCCCTTGATTTCAGATCGGCTGTCAGCAAGCCGCGTCGCCTTGGTATCAGAAACGGTAGGTGACGCCTGCGCCTATCAACCATGGATCGAGCGCAGCCTTCCCCGTCAGCTTCGCGCCGTCGACCGTGACGTCGAAGTCTGGCTTGAGGAAAAGCTTCTTCACATCGAAGTTGACGCCCCAATGCTGATCCACCATGTAGTCGAATCCGACCTGCAGCGCGGTGCCGAACGTGTTCTTAACCTTGAGAGAATTGGCGCTGCCGGCATCCTGGTTATAGAATATCGTGTAGTTCACGCCGGCCCCGACGTAGGGCTTGAAAGCGCCGAGATCGGTAAAATGATACTGCAATGTGAGCGTAGGCGGCAGCAGCCAAACCTTGCCGATCTTACCAAGCCCGCCGATCGTTCCTTGGCCGTCGATGTTGGCGTAGGTGGTGCCGAGTATGAGCTCCGTGGCGATGTTGTCCGTGAAGAAATAGGAGATATCGAGTTCCGGCGTCACCGTGTTTGAATAAGAAAGATCGGAGCCGGGCACTGCATTGACGTAGCCCGAATCCTGAGTGACGACCCCCAACGCACGCAGGCGGATCTGCCAAGGGCTTGGCGCTTCCGTGACCGAGGCTCCTGCCTGCGGGACGCTCGCCGCTTGCGCAAGGTCCGCCGCGACTGCCTGCTGTCCCATCACGATGAGGACAACGGCCGCTGTTACTCCCCGCGCGGCGCGCATTTGGTTTCTCGCCATGATACTTTCTCCTTGCTCTTCAGAAATGTGGACTGAACTACGAAAAGTCCTGCTCGAATTACTTGGGATTGCCGCGGCGCTCATGCGCAGTTTGCGTGGGACCGCGCACGCATCATTTGCGCCGTGCTCGCAATCACCGACCTGTACTCACTTAGAAGTAGGCGGGATAACCAAAGGCCTGCAGCTTTGCGGCCGTCTTACGCGCGTGGCCCGGGTGAACGCACGCCCGCTTCGTGGTGGAGAGCAGGATCGGCGGATAGCGGCAAGCGTGGTCCCGGCGCCACAGTGCGCGCGGAATTCCGGCATCTTGTCAGAAGTTGTCGAGGCACTGACCGCGGCGCTGATCACGGGAACCTTCTCAGGGACGGTCGAGATCGCTGTCAGGGCGTCGCGGTCGCGATCGAACTGTGTTCCACCGAAGTGCCCCAGGGTCCTGGCCCGCTGGCTGGCGGCCCAGGCAAGTGTCCGTTCTCCTTCTACATCTTCGAGCCAAAGATAGGGATCATCGTCTGGGGCATTCAGCGTTGGGCGGAAATCGAATATGGTCATGTCCGGATAACGTGAAGAATGATGTCGACTGGAAAACAGCCGCGACGTCCTGTCAGCTCGGAAAGGCCCAGTTTTCGCGGCTGCGAGCGCATGTTCGGCGAGCTTGCTCATGATTTCCCCTCAGTCCTTGCCGCAGCGGGTTTGCGGATAGCCTGCACGTGTCGTGCCAAACGAGAAAATCATTTTAAAACAATGGCGTGGCTCTGGATTGCGGTGTGTCTCATGTCCGACTTTGTCGAAGACCTGACAACGAGTGCAGCCGTGACCACCTGATAGAACCTCCTGTGCGAGCTCGATGGGCACTGCGGAATAAGCAGTGAAGCTCACCGCGAAACTGGCCGAGCTTCCGACCGACATCGGCGACGGGGCGATCGACGACCACTACGTCGCCGGTGTCGGGCGCGGCACAACCTGAGGACTCCGCGGCGGCGATCATCGAATAACTGCGTTTACGATGGCTCCATCCTGACCCACCGGCCGGCCCGCAAAAGACTGCTTTGCGGACTCATACCTCCGCCTGGATTGAGTCGCAGGGACCGAATGGCGCACGTGCTTTTGGAACCGGCAGAGTGGTCATAATGCAATTCCCTTCCGGCAATCTTTACGGTAAGCGCGTAGGCATCCCCACGTAGCGTGCAGGCGGTTGATCGCTCATTTTCAGCATGAATCATGCGGAGAATCCTGTGAGCGACAGTATGAGCCATCATCGAACATTCGAGATTTTGACGGCGGAGCCTGTGCCGTCCCGACGCAAGCCGCGCCATCGGTCGGACGAAGAGAAGGCACGGCTTGTCGCCGAAGCCTTCTCGCCAGGGGGTAATGTGTCGGCAGTTGCGCGTTCCGAGGGGCTGGACCCCTCGCAGCTCTATGCATGGCGCCGCAAGGCGCTTTCGTCGGGCATGGTTGCGCCACTGACGAGGGAGCGAGCAAGCCGGCGAAGTTCACGCGCTTTGAAGCAATGGGCAGCGACATGGTGGAAATCGTCATTGGCGATGCCGTAGTGCGCGCCGGCGGCGATGTTGATCCCGATCGCCTGGCGAGAATCATCCGCGCGGTTCGCAAGGCATGATCGCTTCCGGTGTGGTGGTTTACGTGTCGTGCCAGCCTGTCGACTTCCGCAAGGGCGCGGCATCTTTGATGGCGCTGGTCAGGGATGGCGGCCTGGACCCGTTCTCGGGGGCGCTTCACGTGTTCCGCTCGAAGCGTGCGGACCGGGTTCGCATCGTGTGGTGGGACGGCAGCGGGGTTTGTCTTTATTCGAAGACTCTGGAAGATCACAGCTTCTGCTGGTCTGCGATATCGGCCGCGCGCATGCGTCTCGACCACGCCCAGCTGATGGCGCTTCTGGCCGGGTTAGACTGGAAAAAGATCCGTCCGGCCAGGGTCAGGCGGCCGTTATCGACGGGCTGAAACCGGCCTGCGGCAAGATGAATCATGCGGCTGGAACGGTTGGGAAAGCGGCTGTTTTTGTGCTCTGTTGCTTGCCATGGTTCTACCGGGTCTTGCCCTTCCCGACGACGTTGATGCGCTGAAGGCGATGATCCTTTCCATGGCTCGCGAGCAGGCTGCGAGTCAGGCCCGGATCGCAGTCGCCGAAGCTCGGATCGCAGCATCCGAGGCGGAGGTCGCCCGGCTGAAGGCCGTCGAGAGGAGCGCCAACGAGCGGATCGCCAATCTCACGTCGATCCTGAAAGTTTTACAGCGCACGCAACATGGCACGCGTTCCGAGCGGCTACGCCTGGCCATCGACGACGAGCAGGCCTCCTTTGCCTTCGAAGAGGTCGAGACCGGCCTTTCTGAAATCCGGAGCGAACTCGACCGCGCGGTCGGAAACAAGCCGAAGCGCGCCCCGCGTCCGCGCAAGGGTTTGCTGCCCACCTCGAACGCATCGAGGAAGTTATCGAGCCGGAAATCCCTGGCGACTGCGAGGGGCTGGAAAAGGTTCTGATCGGCGAGGACCGATCCGAGCGGCTGGACGTCGTGCCGCCGAAGTTCCGGGTCATCGTCACGCGCCGTCCCAAATACGCTTTCCGGGGCCGTGACGGCGTGGTCCAGGCTCTGGCGTCGGCGCACATCGTTGAAAGCGGCCTGCCGACGGAGCGGCTGCTCGCCTACATCGCCGTGTCGAAATACGCCGACGGCCTTCCGCTTTACCGGCAGGAGACGATCTATCTGCGCGACGGTGTCGAGATCAGCCGGTCGCTGATGGCGCAGTGGATGGGGCATCTGGGCTTCGAGTTGCAGATGCTCGCCGATTACATCCTCGAGCGTGTGAAGGAGGGCGAAAGGGTCTTCGCCGACGAGACGACCTTGCCCACCCTTGCCCCCGGTTCCGGGAAAACCACGAAAGCCTGGCTATGGGCCTACGCACGGGATGATCGACCCTATGGCGGAACCAGTCCGCCAATGGTTGCCTATCGTTTTGAGGACAGCAGAGGCGCAGATTGCGTGGCGCGCCACCTCGCCGGGTTCAGCGGTATCCTGCAAGTGGATGGCTACTCGGCCTATACCAACCTGGTCAAGGCACGGGCCGGCAGCAATGAATCAATCCGGCTCGCCGGGTGCTGGGCTCACCTGCGGCGCAAATTCTACGACCTGCACATCAGCGGGGTCTCACAGGCCGCGACGGTAACGATCATCGCCATGACCGAATTGTGGAAGGTCGAGGACGAGGTTCGCGGCAAGGATGCCGGAAGCCGCGCCGCGCTCCGTCAGGAAAAGTCCGTGGCCATTGTCGCGAGCCTCTTCGATCTATGGGAAGCGGAACTGGGCAAGGTCTCCGGAAAATCCAAGACCGCTGAGGCGATCCGCTACGCGCTCACCCGGCGGGAGGCGCTGGAACGCTTTCTGATGGACGGTCGCATCGAGATCGACTCCAATATCGTCGAGCGTGCAATCAGGCCCCAGACGATCAGGCGAAAGAATAGTCTATTCGCCGGCAGCCACGGCGGTGGACGAACCTGGGCGACGGTAGCCACCTTGCTGCAAACCTGCAAAATGAACAGCGTCGATCCGCTCGACTGGCTCTCGCAGACCTTGACCCGCATCGCTCAAGGCTGGCCGGCATCCGAAATCGAAATGCTCATGCCTTGGAACTTTAGGCCTGACGTTATCGGCTGACCGCTTACTCTTTACGGAGATTCGACAATCCAGTTGGTGAAGGTCCCAGATCGCGCAATCATTGATGCGCTCAGGCCTGGGCATGCGCCAATTCGCAACCATCTCATCAAGAGCATCGATCCGACACCAACGTAGAGAATTGCTTCCCCATGACGCGTCTCGGCGGACATGAGATTGCGTCACTCTTCATGATCGCGGCCTCCGAGGATGTCGGGATCGAGCCTCTGGCAGCTCGTGCAACTGCCGACCTCGATGGGCGAAGGCACATCGCGACCTGTCCGGCAGAAACACCAGTTCTGCACTATCGTTCATGAAGACTTCGTGCTGGTCTCCATAAGAGAAGTATTCTGGGGCAGGAGGTGCCCGATTAGCTATTCGGAAAAAGGCGATACCGACGTGCAAATCGGGCGCCGCCGTGAGGCGTCCCCCCATGTCGGATTTCCGACAGGATCGTAAATCCGCCAACCCATTGTTTAATAAGATTTTCCTTCTCTGGCACGGCTCATGCATGGGACTCTGCGAACGCATCAGCGAGACGTGGTCATGATCATGCGCACCGAAAATGCCGTCGCCGCAGTGGAAACCGCGCTCTCGCCTGCCATCAAGCCGCCGAAAGGCCGGTGCGTCATGGTCGAGACAGGCGATTGCGCCGGCTCCAAACACCTTAGTGGGCCTGGAAAGCTCCTGGCGTGACGGCGAGGGGGGCATCCAGACGGGCGGAAAGGACAAACGTCGTTGCCCCACGTCGCCGGCATGACCCGTCGAATGTCACCGCGCTGGAATGCGCGGGTCTACATGCGAAGACCCGAGCGCGCAGGACAAATTCTCGCAAGCCCGGTCGGGACTGGGGCTCGAAGTCCGTGAGCGGAGGCTAATGGCGATGGCCGATATTCGCCCGAACAAGCCGCCTAGTGGGAAGACGCTATAGGAGGAAGCAGGTGGAGTCATCTTGCGTTGGGATCGGTGCTGGCCCGTCCAATTTGAGCCTTGCGTGTCAGATACACGAGCAAGTTGGGAAAGGGGCAGTGTTCCTGGATCGGCAGGTCGACTTCCGCTGGCATCCAGGCATCGCATTCGATTCCTCGGAGCTCCAGGTCAGCCACTTCAAGGACCTGGTCACTCTAGTGAATCCGCGATCAGCCTACACTTTCGTAAACTTCCTGCACGAGAACGGGCGTCTGTATCACTTCCTGAACGCACAGTTCGAAGCCGTGCTCAGAGTGGAGTTCGAACAATACCTGAACTGGGTCTTCCACAGGAACCCACTTGTGCGCGGCGGCGAGACAGTGCGCGAAATCCGCTTTGACGGCGAGTTTCAGGTGCGGACCGATAAGGCGGTTCTCGGCGCCAGAAACGTTGTGGTCGGCATTGGCAAGCAGGCGCAAATTCCGCCTCAATTTCAGGGCTGGATTGGACGCAACCTGTTCCACTCATCGGTTTTACTGCACATCCACCCTGAGGTGCGGAGAAAGCATGTCTGCGTGGTCGGCGGAGGCCAGTCGGGAGCCGAGGTGATGTTGCATCTTGTCGGCCTGCCGAACGAACGGCGGCCTGCCTCGATCACTTGGGTCTCGCGGCGCGAAAACTATCTGCCTCTGGACAACAGCCCCTTCACAAACGAGTTGTTCATGCCCTGCTTTTCGGATCGCTTCGCGGCGATGAGCGAGTCGCAGCGTAAGCTGCTCCTGCGGCGTTTCGTGCTTGCTTCGGACGGCATTTCGGAAAGCACGTTGCGCGCGATCTATCAGGCGCTGTACCGCCATGCATTTTTCGAGCCAAACCGATGCGACATCACACTGCGGCCGGGCTGCACCGTCTCGCACTGCATCAACACCGGACCGGGTCACAGGCTGACCCTGCAGCATGGCATGGACGAGGTCGAAGAAGTCACGGCTGACATCGTCATCCTGGCCACCGGTTACGAGAACGCGGTCCCAAGCTTGTTGGAACCGATCATGGGCCGCTTGGAGCAGATCGACAATGAATTAGCTATTCGCGAGGATTTTTCGGTGAGCTGGGACGGACCGTGTGACAGACGCATCTTCGTACAAAATGCGAGCCTCGGGCAGCGCGGCCTGGCCGATCCGAACCTAAGCTTGCTGGCCTGGCGCGCGCGTCGCATCCTCGATAGCCTACTTGGGCGCGCGCCATGCGCGAACCCCGAGCATCCTGGCTTCATCACTCATACCTCGATCGAGAGCTGGCCCGACCACGCAGCCGAAGAAATGGGCAGTGGAATATGACTCGTATGCTTTTGATCATCGGCGGTGGCATCCTAGGAATGATGCCCGCCTGCGCTGCGGCGAACCCCGGAGGCTTCTCCGATATCATCGTGACCGACCAAGCCCTTCGACCAAGCGGCGCATCGCATCACTCTGGGGGCGTGCATTTCCCCTACGGTTGCCAAGGCCGTACCAAGTCGCTCACTCGAAAGACCGCCGTGGTCTTGGCGGCCATGGCTGGGTCGGCAGGTAGCGGATGGTGCCGGCCTTTGGCGATGCGTGTCGTGGTTGAACCGGGTGAAGCGATTGATCCGGCCCAGTTTACGGAACCCCTAGACCCGGCTGAGCCTGACATAGGCGGTCTCGCGCCGAGCTTCTGCGGACAATATCCGCCGGAGCGGAACGCACTTAGCATCGCCTCCCTCATCACGTGAGTCCGTCTCCGTGGACCCGCAACTTGATCAGCGCCCGACCGCCCTAATTGGCATGTCCAACCAAACCAGTCTTTCCAACAGGAGGCTTTTCGCATGTTGACTGATGCACAAAGAGAAAAGTGGCAGAAGGACGGATACGTCAGGCTCGAAAGGTTCTTCGATCCAGCGGCTCAGGAAGATATCTCTACCTTTGTCGAAGATATATCACGCTGGGCCGTCAGCGATGATAAATGGCTCATGTGGTTCGAGAAGACGACGGATAATCGAAAGATCACCTCCAAGATGGAGAATTTTCTCGACTTCCATGATCCATTGCGTCGTTTGCTCTTAGAAGATCAGCGCATAAAGTCAGCGGTCGAGGAATTGCTTGGCGAAGCTTCGCGCAGGCTCAAGGAGTTGCTGATTTTCCACTACCCCGACAGCGGCGGCTATCTCCCGCATCAGGACATTTATCACATTCCACACAAACTCCCGGATCGGATGGTCCATGCGGTGGTTGCCATAGGCATCGACGACTCCGACGAGGAAAACGCCGGGCTTTTTTTCAGCCCCGGCAACCACAAGAAGGGGGTGTTTCCCATGGATGCCGGTGGGGTGATCGACCCTCAAGTTGCCGAAAAGTTCTCCTGGGAACCCGTAGTATGGAAGTCTGGCGACATCTTCATCTTCGACGATTACGCACCGCACTACTCACGACCGAACAAAAGCAATCGTTCTCGGCGGACACTCTACTTGGTGTTCCAGCGTGCTTCAACCGGCGGGCCGACCCGCGCTGAATATAACGTGCTTAAGCGCGCCCTTAACCCGCCCGAGGGCAAAGTCGCCGATCTCGACAATCTCAAGCCCCCAAATGGCATCTTCTATCGCGATTGAGCTCACGCAGCCAGGCGGAGGCATGCACACGAAACTGATCGACCGCTCAAAAATGCGCGGACGGTATGGACGTCTGATTTGCGGGCTCGCGGAGCATCGACCGCAGCCAGTTACGACGCTTTGGCAAATTGCGGAGGTGGGCGCAGGCGGTCTTCTGTGCGCCTACAGCCCGACTAGTGCCCCCCTTGGTTGCCCGCTTCCCGGTCCAGAGCTGCACTATCCTGGCCGGGCCGCCAACGGGTCGGGCTGCCGTTTCTCTCCACGAATTGCACGGGAGGCTGTTGCGTTGGCAGCCGAAGGTCCCACTGCTTCAACAGCTTAGGTTGGTTGTCATGCGCAAATACACGTTTTCTCGAACGGAACTGTCGCGGGCGTTTGGTATCGACACGGCCACGCTTGGAACGGGCAGCGCTCGCACGGGGTTTTCATTCGGAAAGGTTGGGCCCGGCGTCACATCCGAGCCCCATCGGCATGACGAAATCGAGGCCTTCGTGGTCCTGTCTGGTGCGGGCAAGGTCACCACCGACCGGGGGGAAATCTCGGTCGAGGCGGGCGATGTCGTTCTGTTCCACCCTTTTGAAGCGCATGTGCTGCGCAATGACGGAAACAAAGACCTAGATTTCGTTGATGTCTACTGGCGAGACGGCGAGGCCGCCCTTGATGCCGCTGCGAAGACCACGGCTCCACGCGGGCCAATCTTCGTCTTCTCCACGCCGCCAACGCCAAATGGCGATCTGCATCTGGGGCATCTTTCTGGCCCCTATTTCGGCGCTGACGTCTATACTCGTTTCCTGCGCATGAAAGGAGTCGAGGCCTATCACCTGACCGGAAGCGACGATTACCAGAGCTACGTCGCGACACGCGCCGATGCCGATCAATCGACGCCTGCAAATGTGGCGCGCTACTACGCCGACGAGATTCGCGCCACGCTTGCACTTCTCGATTGTGAGGTCCACAGCTTCCAAGCCACAATGGGCGATGACGGTTATGGCGAGTTTCAAGCCGCCTGTTTCCGCAGTCTTCTGAGCAGCACGGCGATAGATCTACGCCAGAGCCCTGCGCTTTTCGATGCCGTGACAGGCCGTTATCTTTACGAACCGCATGTTAGCGGCCTCTGCCCCGATTGCGGCGGGTCCGCGGGTGGCAACATCTGCGAGGACTGCGGCGCCCCAAACCTTTGCCACGACCTGCGTGCAGTCCAATCACGGCAGTCTGCCGAGGCGCCGCTGGTCGGCTCCGTCCGCCGCGCTGAACTTGCGCTGGATCGATGCTTCGACAACGTCGACCGGCATCTAAGGGCGTCTGGGGCCCCGCTACGAATCTTGGATCTCTTCGCACGCGTACGCCGACGCGGGAAATTTTCAGTGCCCATTACCCACCCCTCGGACTGGGGCCTGCCGGCGGAAGGGTTCCCGGGGCAAGTAATCTGGGTCTGGCCGGAGATGGCCTTCGGTTTTCTGTACAACATCCAGGCGCTCGGCCGCTCGATGGGTCGCGACTGGAAGGCGGAGATGCCCGGCAACGACTGGCAGATTGTCCATTTCTTCGGCTTCGACAATTCGTTCTACCACGCGCTACTCTACCCCGCTCTTTACGCCGAGGTCTTCACCCACTGGAAGCCACGCATCCGCTATCACGTCAACGAGTTCTACCTGCTCGACGGCAAGAAGTTCTCAACCAGCTGCCGCCATGCGGTCTGGGGCAAGGAGGTTCTGAGCCCAAACACAGTCGACGTCGTGCGCCTTCATTTGGGCCTGACACGCCCGGAAGGTGAGCGGACGGATTTCACGCTGGACGCGCTGCGCCGCACCGAGAACGAGGTGTTCCAAAGCATCTGGCTGAACTGGCTTGAGGCGTTGAACCAGGAAATCAAGCAGGATTTTGCCGGCCGTGTACCCGATGCAGGCGACTGGAGCCCGGTCGACCGCGCCTTCTTTGCTCGCATAGAGATCTATCGCGCTGCGATGGAGCGCGCCTATTCGGACGAAGGCTTCTCGGTTCGGCGCGCGGCCACTCAGGTCTGCGAATTCGTGCGCGATTGCGTGATCTACCGCGGGGCGCGAGACTTTGCGGCGGCGCGACGTTTCTATCCCGCCCGCAATCGGACTTCGCTAGCCCTTCAGACGACGGCCGCTGCGATCCTGGCACCGACACTCGCTCCGCTGATGCCCCGCTTCGCCAGAACGCTGGCGCGAGGCATCGATGGCGCCTCAACCGAAACATGGCCCCGGTCCGTCCAGCGCCTTGCGCCCGGGACGCGCTTTGATCTCGGACCCGTGTTGGTGTTCTACGCCAAATCCGGCAATCCTCATCTCGATGACGAGGAAACACTATGAGCCCAAAGGTGCACCAGTGAGCTGTCCCCATCTCGACCAGATCTGCGCGGCAATCAAAGCCGACGATGCCAAATATCTTGACTCGCTGTCACTGGTGAGGGAAGCCGCTCTGAATGGCAGAGACTAGATTAGCTGACCTGAACCAACGCGTCGTCAAACAACCCTGGCCCGCCCCTTCAAGGACCGCTCGGCCGATCGCTTCCCAGCCCTTGCTGTTCGTGCCGAACCAACCTCTTCGGCATCGGGATTTCCGTCCTCCAGCCGGTCAAGGCTGTCATTCGGTTCGACCCGCTTGGTCAACCTGGCGCGCCCTGGACCGTGCGCCGATCACCAATGTGGATGCGAATGTGATGGTTCCTTCGATTCTGTCCGAGCGTGTACCGGCGCGGCAGTCAGCCGAAGAACAGCTGAGCTACTGATATCGGAATGTAGCAGGTCCAAATTCTGCCCCTGAAGCCGGATATTGCTCAATCAGCGTTGACGATGGCTTGGGTGCACAAGCTTCCAACCAGACCGCGCAACGACAGCCCGTCGCCTGAGGATAGTCGGCGAGGGCCGCCAAATCGCAAGCGTATCCTCCGTCGCATGCGCGCCGTCTTCGCCGAAAATGCAGACGCTTGTCTCGTCGAGAGATACATCCAGCTATTTTAGGGGGCTCATCAGGGTTGCGTGTTTGCTCGGGTGCGGACCGCCCCTCAGTTCCAATCGAGGAGCGATTCTACAATTCACATGTTTGGAGATCGCTCGCTAGGTAACCCGTCTGTGAACCCTGCAAGCCGATGCTTCAGATGCCGCCCATGCAGAGGTATTTCATTTCGAGGTAGTCCTCGAGGCCATGGCGGGATCCCTCACGACCGATGCCGGACTGTTTTATCCCACCGAACGGCGCCGCTTCCGAAGACATCCGGCCGGTATTTACCCCGACCATTCCATATTCCAAGGCCTCGGCGACACGCCAGGCACGCTTCAGGTTCGAGGCATAAAAATAGGCCGCGAGGCCGTAGATCGTTTCATTGGCATCACGCACGACCTGATCCGCATCTTTGAAGCGAATAATCGGTGCGAGCGGCCCGAATGTCTCTTCTCGCGCGACGGTCATCTCGCTGGTGACACCGGTCAGGACCGTTGGTTGGAAAAACGTGCCATTCGTGCCGAGGCGTTTGCCCCCGCATCGAATTGCGCCGCCTTTAGTTACGGCATCGGCAATATGGGATTCAATCTTGGCCAAAGCCTGCTTGTCGATGAGGGGTCCGATGTCCACTCCGGGCGCGAAACCGTCACCAACTTGAAGTTGGCGAGCCCGTTCCACGAATTTCTCGACGAACTCGTCGTGAACGCCCGACTGGACGTAAAGGCGGTTCGCTGAAACGCAGGTCTGGCCGGCATTGCGGTACTTCGCCTGGATCGCACCGTCAACTGCGGCATCGACATCCGCATCATCGAACACGATGAAAGGTGCATTGCCGCCGAGCTCTAGGCTGACTTTTTTGATCTGGTCCGAGCACTGGCGCATGAGTAGGCGCCCGATCTCCGTAGACCCGGTGAAGCTGATCTTGCGGACCTTGGGATTTGTGCAAAGTTCGCGGCCGACCGCGTCACCTTCGGACGCATAGATCAGGTTGACGACGCCTTCGGGGAAGCCTGCCTGATGGGCGAGGGCGAACATTGCTCCAGCCACGAGCGGCGTCTGTTCAGCGGGCTTGAGGACGATCGTGCAGCCCGCTGCCAAGGCTGGCGAGATTTTGCGCGCCACCATCGAGGCTGGGAAATTCCATGGCGTTATCGTGCCGACGACCCCGATGGGCTGCTTGATCACCAACATTCGGCGGTCCATCGATGGTGCGGAGATCGTCTCGCCATAGACGCGATTTGCCTCCTCGGCGTACCATTGCAGATACGCCGCAGCATGCGATAGCTCCGATTTGGCCTCTGCAAGCGGCTTGCCCATCTCCGCGGTGAGAATTGCAGCGAGATCGTCGGCGTGGTCGATGATCAACTGATACCATCGCCATAGAACGTCGCTGCGCTCACGGGCGGTAAACCCTGCCCATCCAGGCTGCGCGACATAGGCCTTGTCGATCGCAGCGCATGTCTCTTCGACACCCATGTCGGGTAGTTCTGCCAGCACTTCGCCGGTCGACGGGTTGAGAACCTCGAATGTCCGCTCGCTAATCCGCGTGCCAAGTGTCGGCAGGCGATCAATGGATCGAAACAGGTCAGGGGATCTCAGGTGACGGGTCATCGGCAGGCACAGGGGCAATACCGGATTCCTCCTCAAACGCAGCAGGGGTATATGGCAAGTGCGGTGTCTATTCCGGATGCCAAGTTCCTTATAGGGCCTCGGCCAGACAGCTAGCAGACCACGGTACCCAAGTGGAAAGGAGAATACCCTGAAATCGCTAGAAGATGCCTCGCGGTTCTACTAGTCGGGCTCGGCCGGTCAGGTGCGCGGGGGCAGGACCGGCCCGCGCGCAACCTTGCCATAGGTCTTCGCGGCCAGCGCCTTCACCGTCTCAGGCTCTGCGTCGCCGGCCACCACCAGCACGGCGTTGTTCGGGTCGGCAGCATTTGTTGTAGATCGTGAATGCGTCGGTGCCGTTCAGCTTGTCCATCTCCTGCATCCAGCCGTTGACCGGAATGCGGTAGGGCTGATCGGCCGCAACGTCGCGTTGACCTCCTCGTCCAGCAGACCTGCGGGTTCGTCTCTCTGCGCCAACGGCGCTCCTCCAGAATCACGTTTCGCTCGGTCTTGATATCGTCGTTGAGGATGAGGTTGAACATGCGATCGGCCTCGAAGCCAATCATGTCGCCCAAAGCTAGTCATAGCGTTGGGGGCGTTATTGTAGCCGCCGCTGCCTGAGACGGCTCGGTCGAACTCGCTGCCGGCGCGGTTGGTGGTCGCCTTGAAGATCAGACGCTCAAGGAAATGGGCAAGTCCGGATTTGCCGGGTGGCTCGTCGGCGCTGCTGACCTTGTACCATGTGAGTGACGACTGGCGCGCGGTAATCGCGGATGTCGATCCTTCCATGCCATAGTCGAGCAGGAAATCCGCGATCTTGCCGCCGTCGGTGGCGGCCAGAGCCGGAGCGGTCGTCACCAGGGCCAGGGCGGTGGCAGTGAACGCCGTGCGCAGCCAGGGGGAGCGATCGATGGCTCCGGTTGGAAAGGCAAGGTTCGAGGCAAAGTGATTTGTTCCTCATTTTGATGAACGCGTTGCGTCTTCGCCTCCCCGTGGGGAGGATCGGCGGGCAGCGCCGAGCCAGACCAACATGCGGCCAGGCCTCACTCGAGCCTCATCTTCGGATGGACCCAGGAGACCTGCGGCGGTGTTCTTGGCGAGGTGGTCATTGGACGCATTTTCCTTGGTCCGCGACGTCTGCGGACGACCATGCATGCACCGTGCCAGATCAGAAAGCCATTCGAGGCATGAAGACAAGTCGGGTCTGACATGTTGCGCATCCGACATTATGGGCCATCGAACAGGGCTGAAGGCGACGCGAGCATGGCTGAGAGTATCGTCTTCCTTCGGAAGACGATGAGGCGCGCTGCCGGGGAGGGGTACACGATGCGCTTCGAAGGCCGCTGCACTGACGGACAGAATTGAGATGTTGTCGCTCCAGCGCTCGCCGTGGGGGCATGCAGGCAACATTTGTCGCTGCAGGACAGCAGCACCGAAGCTGTGCGCGCTTGCCGTTGTCCCTGGGCACCAAACAGGAGAATTAGCAGTCGCGATTGATTTCATGTGCGTAAAATACCGCCTGGTGCGCTCGGCTGCAAATGCATGCCTGGCGGAGTGGTCGCTTAGGTCAAGAGCATCGCGTGAGTAACAGCCTGACCTTGCTCAATCTGATGCGCGCTAACCGCCTCGCCGGATTGTGGAACTGCTCGCGGGTGGCTTCTACCACAAACAGCAAGGTCATGAAATCAAGCAGGAAGTCGTCAATCGCTTGGGCGATTGTTTCTGACTTGCCCTTGAACTGGTCCAGCAAAACGCGCGCGCTATCGATCGCTTCCACGCTGGTCGCATCGATCAACCCCTCGACCCTCTTGAAACAATCCAAATCGAAACTCCTTCATGCGCTTGCCAAGCCGTTATGCTCGAAGGCAGTTCCGTGAACTACCCGGCCTTTGACCTGCGGCACGAGCAGCGGTCGGCCTTACGTCCCGTGCCTCCAAACACGAGCCATCGACGTGGCGCTGAGGAGCGTTGGAAGAAATTGGGCGCTTCCGGCCACGCTCGAGCGGTAGTGTAGGACAGTGCTTGCTGGCGGCTACGCCCACAATGGAGTGCGCCAGCTGATCGGGGCTTAACAATTTTTCGCTTTTTGCTGCGCCCAACTCTCGGCTATGACTCGGACAGGCCTAATGGCCTGCCCACGTTGCATTGTAAAAGAAGGAACAAGTATATGCCGACTGGAACGGTAAAGTGGTTCAACAGCACCAAGGGGTTTGGATTTATCCAGCCCGACAATGGCGGTCCGGATGTTTTCGTCCACATTTCCGCTGTCGAACGCGCGGGCCTCTCGGCCCTCGCTGACGGCCAGAAGATCAACTATGAGATCGAGCAGGATCGCCGCACGGGCAAGTCCTCCGCTGGCAGCCTCAGCAAAGCTGGTTGAAATTTTCTCCTGCGTCCTGGCAAGAGTAAGCACATAAGTCCTCACGGCCGCTCGATGGGACCGAGCAAAAACTGAGGGCAGCAGATTGCTGCAGGCGTCGCGAATTCCTCATGAAACAAGGTTGTTTGAAAGGAAGGCGGGGTTGTCCCCGCCTTTTTATATGACGCGCAGATTAAGCCGATGGCTGCAACGCTCCAGAACGAATCTCGATTGCCGAAATCAAGCCGCGACCTTCTTGCGGGTTCGCTTCGTCGGCGCAGGCTCCGGCGCTTCCGGCGCCTTCGGTTTGCGGCCGAGCCCCATCGTCTTGGCCAATGACGAGCGCGCCGCGGCGTAGTTCGGCGCGACCATGGGATAATCCGCGGGCAGGCCCCATTTGGCCCGATATCCATCCGGCGTCAGCCCATAGTGGGTCGACAGATGGCGCTTTAGTGATTTGAATTTCTTCCCGTCCTCAAGGGAGATGATGTAGTCCGGTGTCACCGATTTCCTGATCGGGACTGCAGGCGTAAGGGCAACCGGCTCTTGCGCAGAGACACCTCCGGCCGTCGCTCTCAGAGCCGCATGCACTTGGCCGATGAGGGCAGGGAGATCCCCCACCGGGATCGGATTGTTGGAGACATAGGCCGACACGACATCGGCGGCAAGCTCAATGAGGGTGTCGACGTTTTTTCCGGCTTCTTCTGTCATGAAACTCTCCAGGCGGTGAAACATAGTCAGCGAAGCGTCGCTTCATAGGGCCGGTTGCCGCTGAAAGCAACAATGTCTCGACAGCGTTATTGCCAATGCTCGTCCAGAAGCGACATTGATGCGCCATATTTCCCGTCGTGACGCTGAGCCACTCGTTGTTGGCGACGCTGCCGAGGTGCGTGACGCGTCCCGGCTGTAACTTTGCGTCGAATTTGCTAGTAGTCTCGGGCCTAAGCGCGGTATTTTTGTCTCGGTATTACTTCTTTGGACTGTGAATCGAGGGATCGTGATCGCTTGCTGGTGGGCGTCAGGGACGATGGACGTTCGTTGGCAATGGCCAAATGTAAGTTCATCGCCCGGTGAGCCGCTCTTCCAAGGGGCTGGGAACCGCCGCTGGTAACCAAGGACATCAATGTATTTCGAGGCGTTTCTTTGCCGGTCCTCGAGAGATGGCAATCGCTGCGGACGACACCTGTTCCACGTTTAACAGCGCGGCGACACGGGCAGCTTCTCGAATCTGGAGCGGCTTCTCGCAAGTTGGCGCCGCGCCGAGAGGCCGGGCAAGGACAGTGCGTCGCCTGCTTCAATCATACGCGTCAACCAGCCAGCGACGCTGTCCCATACGAATCCCGCGACCGGCCGTGTGATCTCGCCGGTAGTCGCCCCGGCCCTCTGCACGAAGCCTCGGGATGTGCTGATGATCAACCAGGCCACAAAGGTCGACGTCCTGAAGCAGGGATCACATGAGTTTGTCACTATGCGCAGGCTTGCCATGCGCTTCCGCGGCATTTTGCGGGGCCTGTGAATTGGGCGAGCTCGACACTTCGATCGACGTGGCGTCAACTCCGGGTCCGTCGCCATCACGCGTTTCGGTCGGGTCCTACGCCGTGACGCTGATGCCCTTCGCGATGCCATTGGACTACCGTGGAGCAACGGCCAGGCGGAAGGGCTGATCAACCGCCTGAAGACGATTAAACGTACCATTGGGCAGAGCGGGCTGCGAACTCATTAGGGCACGCATGCTGCCACTCAGCCGGCCTGATCACCACACAAAGCGAGGAAGAACCTGGTCAAGTGCAAAGCGACAATTGCCTCGACAGCGGGTCCCGGAAGGTTTATGCTGCCCAATGTTACCGCAATCCGGAATGGCGATTGAGTACCTTCACGAGTGAAGGGAGTGAAACTTCTTTGTCGGCCAAATTGTTGACGGAACGCCCGGCGCCCATTGTAGCTACATGTCTAGATTCTTGGGGCGTTTTGGATGATGCAATCCACCATCTCACTCCAAAGGGCAGTGGAATCTGGAACAATGTCGCTTTTGTTCGCACGACATCCTTCGTGCCCGATTGGCATATCGTCTTTAACTCTGCTTCTCTTTTCGGGCTCCCTGTTGATATCGAGGCGAGCCCAAACAGGACAATTTTTGCAATCGGCGAACCGCCGACGAAAGCTCATCGCGCGTTTCATGAAGGGCAGGGGAAAAATACTATCGTCCTGACGTGTGACGCAGAGCTGGCTGCTCGGCAGAATGCAGCGCGCCGATTCGTTTTGTCTCCACCTATCACTCGGTCTTGGTCTGTAAACAAGACATATGACCAACTTCTGGTCAGCGAAGTCGTGGATAAGCCGCTTCGGCTCTCATGGATTACCAGTGACATCGCCCTGCTTAAAGGACATCGATATCGGCTGGCGTTTCTGGAACGGCTGAGAAAGGAGCTCGATTTTGACCTGTTCGGCCGAGGTTTTCGGCTGATTGGAGATAAATGGAACGCACTCGCACCTTACCGTTACAGTATAGCGTTCGAGAATACTCGTGCTGATTACTATTTTACAGAGAAGCTTATGGACTGCTTCGTTGCTGAAACAATGCCGATCTATTACGGCAGCCCTGCAATCACGAGGTTCTTCCCTTCGGACTCTATGGTTCTGATTGACCCAGAGGACAAGAACGTAATCCCAAAAATTCAAGAAATCATCGACTCGGACCTCTGGAAGGAACGTCGCGGCGCAATAAGAGAGGCGAAGCGGTTGGTCCTCGAGAAATACAATACGTTTGCTTATCTCGCGAGCTTCATCGAAAGCGTTCAGGATAAACCCTTACCGCCGGAAATTATACACATCGATTCGCCTGAGGTCGATTTTGGAATAGACGAATGAAGTACTCCAACGCTCGCTTCGCGTGCCCGGCGGTCGGTGGTCTGGCGAGATCGGTACGGAACGCTCGGCGGAGAATGCCTGCTGCGCAGACGGGCCGGCACGGGCGCACGAGGTCATGCGCCCCCGGCTGCCGCTGATCAGACGAACTGGGGAAGGCCAGGAACGGAATTGAGGACCTCGTCCACGAGTTCGTCGCCGGCATGTTCCTTGGCGCAGGCGATCGTCTCGTTGGCGAGGCCGGCGATCTTTGCCATGCTGAGACCCTCACTCATCAATTGCTGGCCAAGCCCCATAAGGCCGCCACCCTCTGGGTCGTCGCCATGATACTTCGCTACTAATTCCGAAGCTCCCGGAATGGCATCGATCATGCGCGCAACGGGACCGTCGGCCGCGTGGCTTTGCAGGAAACCCAGCATTAACCCAACGCCCTTCTCTGCGAGAGCCGGGCCGATGCCGGCACCAGTGGCGATGCGCGGTAAGAATTCTTCCATGCAGGGTCTCTCTCTCTTTGATGAGGTTTACACGGGGCCGGTCCGGCGCCCAGCTCCCTTGGCCGAACCACAATTGAACTCCACAAAAATAGGCCGGCGGAAGTGCTATTGCGCGTAAAACCGCCTCTGTCAACGCAAGCTGCGTCGGACGTGCGTGTTTCGCAAACCGAAGATCATTCCAATTCACATCATTACGCATTGGCAACCGCACAGTTTGCGGTGGCTCGCTTATGGGCCAATGCCCCGCGTCCGTCAAATGATGACGACAAGGTGGTCATCGCCTAGGATCTGTGGATCGAGGTGTGAGGCAGTTACAGCCGGTGGACCTGCTCAAGCGCCGCGCCGGCACAAGGGCTAGATTGGCGATACTGCGCGTATTGGCCATGTCTTTCCTCGCGTGATGGGATGTTCGTAGAAGCGGAGCTATATGCCGGTGTGACGATCGACAAGGCGGACCGGCTATTCCGATAGGACGTCCATACTGTCGCATAGACCGTCGCTGCTTAGGTATTGAAACCGCCATCGCTGGTGACATCACAATGTGCAGCCGGCGGGTGTCGACAACGTCGATTCACGCAATCAGCCGGTCAGGAGGAACGAATGAACCCTGAGGTTTCAGAAGGTCACCTTTTCGCAAGGCGTGCAGCGCACATCTTGCAAGAGATTGCCATTCTTGCGGATGCTATCGACTTTCTCAACGATGGCGGGAAGATCGCAGTGACCGAATCTACGAAGCCGCCCTCAGGGCGTGCTTTGATGCATACAAACGGTTGCCGAGCAGGGATACTCCTCCTCCCTGAAGTCCAATCGAGAAGAGCGATCACTTCCAAGAGGGTCCCAGCTCAGCCGCGAAAACAGGTGCCAGACCCCGATCCTCTCCCTCAACTGATCTAGCTCAGGGCGTTCATGAGCCGCAGATCGCATAGTGGCTGCGTGCACGACGCAGGAAGACCATTTATGAAAATCCTATTCAGAACGATGGCTGTCACCTTGCTGGCACCCACCGCCTTTGCTGCGGATTCGATCCCCACCGACCTCAGAGATACGGCATTGGCCACCTTCAGGGCTTTGCCATCCACCACGCCGACAGTCGCCAACAACCCGGTCACCCCGGAAAAGATCGCTCTCGGCAAGGCACTGTTCTTCGATCCACGCGTCTCGGCGTCAGGCGTCTTGTCGTGCAACTCGTGCCACAACCTGGCCACCGGCGGCGACGACAATCACGAAACCTCGATCGGCCATGGTTGGCAGAAGGGACAGCGCAACGCGCCGACTGTACTGAACGCTGTCTTCAACATCGCTCAGTTCTGGGATGGTCGTGCCGCAGACCTGAAGGCTCAGGCGAAGGGACCGGTCCAAGCCGGCATCGAAATGGCCAATACACCGGACCAAGTCATCGCCACGCTCAAGTCCATGCCGCAATATGTCGAGTGGTTCGATGCAGCTTTTCCGGCTGAAGCCGATCGGGTCACCTTCGACAACTTCGCCAAGGCGATCGAAGCCTTCGAGGCGACACTGGTCACACCGGCCCCGTTCGACAGCTTCCTGAATGGTGATGAGCTTGCCATGACTTCCGAACAGAAACAGGGCCTGGCGCTTTTCATGGACAAAGGCTGCTCGTCCTGCCATGCCGGCATCAACGTTGGTGGGCAAGCCTATTTCCCATTCGGCCTCGTGGAACAGCCCAGCGCCGAGGTCCTGCCGGACAAAGACAAGGGCCGATTTGCGGTCACCAATGCAGCCGATGACTACTATGTTTTCCGCGTGGCGCCGCTGCGCAACGTTGCACTCACCGCGCCATACTTTCATTCGGGCAAGGTTTGGGATCTGAAACAGGCCGTCGCTATTATGGGGACCACCCAGCTTGGCGTAGTACTGGCGGACGAAGAAGTTGATCTGCTTGTTGCCTTCCTCAACTCGCTGACCGGAGAGGCACCCGAGGTCACCTATCCCATCTTACCCTCCGAAACGGCGACAACGCCCCGGCCTGTAACGCAGATCTCAGGAAAATAAGGGCCAACTGGCTGCGGACGTCGCAATCGAAAATGATTGCGGCTTTTACTTGGGCCACACGAATTGCCACGTCCATCTCCGAATTGGCGGGCCACGCTAGCAATACCCGAAACCTGCAACCTCGCCCGTTGTCTGCGCAAATCAACTGGGGAAGCGGACAGACGCGCAGCATCATATATTGTCGCCGCCTGAGCGGACATGCCAAGCAGTCTACTTTGAGAAACGACGTGTGTACGATTTGTTCGAGGCGCGGGCCTGTATGTTCCCAAGGACCAATACTATAGCGTGGTGTCACATTTATATTTCTGCAGGATGAGGACACGTGCCGAAGGAAAATCGCACATTTTCGCCGTGTGGCTTATTTTCAAGAGTGTGATCGGTTTGGCATATTCCCGGCCGACATCCGCCACCGGCAACTCCCCACACGGTGAGGAAGAGAAGCCTTACGCCTGCACTTTCTGCCGGAGCGCGCGTGCTGCAGCGACCATGTTCATGAGGGCAGGGCGGACCTCCTCCCATTTGCGCGTTTTGAGGCCACAGTCCGGGTTTATCCACAGTTGGCCGTCGGACAGTCGCTCGCGGGCAAGCATGACTAAGTCCGAAATCTCGCCGACTTCCGGGACGCGTGGTGAGTGAATATCATAGACGCCGGGACCGATTTCGTTCGGATATTTGGAGCTCGTGAAGGCGTCCAACAGTTCCATCTTCGAGCGCGACGTCTCAATCGAAATGACATCCGCATCCATTCCAGCAATCGCGTGAATGATCTCGTTGAACTCCGAATAGCACATGTGGGTATGAATTTGAGTCGCGTCCTTTACACCCGTTGAAGCGATCCGGAAACATTCGACAGCCCAGTCGAGATAGACTTTCCAGTCAGATTGGCGCAGTGGCAATCCTTCGCGAAACGCGGCCTCATCGATCTGGACCATCCTTGCGCCGGATCTTTCGAGATCCATCACTTCGTCGCGGATGGCGAGCGCGATCTGGCGGCAGGCTTCGGAGCGGGGTACGTCGTCGCGAACAAAAGACCAGTTGAGAATGGTGACTGGGCCTGTGAGCATTCCCTTCGCGGGCTTTTCCGTAAGCGACTGGGCGAATTGCCACCAGCGCACTGTCATCGGATTGCGCCTCGATACGTCGCCGAAAATGATGGGGGGACGCACGTAGCGCGACCCATAGCTTTGTACCCACGCATGCTGGGTGAGCGCGAAGCCGGACAACTGCTCGCCGAAATGCTGTACCATGTCGTTTCGCTCGAACTCACCGTGCACCAGCACGTCCAGCCCGATCTCTTCCTGCCAGCGAATTGCAGCCTCGATCTCCTTCTTCAGGAACGTCTCATAGTCGACATAGCTCAGCTGGCCCTTCGCATGAGCGGCCCGCGCCTTGCGTACCTGCGGCGTCTGCGGGAAGGACCCGATGGTCGTCGTCGGGAACGGCGGCAGCCCGAGTGAGCCGGCTTGGACTCTGGAGCGCTCGCCAAAAGCGCTCTCTCGTCGCTTCGCGCTGTCCTCAATGCTAGCGATCCGCCCCTGAACAAGCGGGTCATGGATCCTCGTGGATGTCACGCGCGTGGCGGCAGCCTCGGCAGACGCTTTCAACGCGCCTGCCACCGCATCCCTGCCTTGGGACAGGGCCCGGGCCAGCAAGACCAGCTCGTCGGTCTTCTGGGCCGCGAAGGCGAGCCACGACCTGATGTCGGCGTCGAGTTCCGTCTCCATGCGCAGATCAATCGGCACATGCAGCATCGAGCAAGAAGGCGCGATCTCGACGCGGTCCAAGGGCCACCCGGCGACGATCGGTTTGATGCGGTCGAGAATGGCGGGCAGGTTCGCACGCCAGACGTTTCGGCCATCGATCAAGCCAAGCGAGAGCACCAGATCCTTCGGAGCGAGCCGACCCACCGTTTCCAGCTGCTCGGGAGCGCGCACGAGATCAATATGCAGCCCGGCCAGGGGCAGAGAAACCGCGGTTTCGAGATTGTCTCCCAGCGACCCGAAATACGTAGCCAGCATGATCTTCAGCTCGGGCGCGGCTTTCGACAGCTGGCCATAGGCGAATTCGAACGCAGCTCGTTCGTTCGGGTTCAGATCGAGGACAAGCGCTGGCTCATCGATCTGCACCCAGTCGGCTCCCGACAGCTTCAGCTTCTGCAGGACTTGCTCGTAAACGGGCAGCAGCCGCGGTAGGAGCGCGATGGGACCGAACCCCTCGGCAGGCGATTTCGCCAGCTTGAGGAAGGTGATGGGTCCAAGGATGACTGGGCGTGTGTGAATGCCGAGAGCTTTAGCCTCGAGGAAGTAATCGACCGGCTTCGATGACGAGAGGGCGAACGTCTGACCATCATCGAGTTCCGGCACAATGTAGTGGTAGTTGGTGTCAAACCACTTGGTCATTTCCATCGCGGTTACACCAGGTCCATGAGCCTCCTCCTGGTGACCAGCGTGTCCACAATCCTCCGTCTGACCCTGGTTGCCGCGCGCCATTGCGAAGTAGATGTCAAGTGGGACCTCGCCGCTATTCCAGCCGTAACGGGATGGAACGGCCCCGACCATGGCTGCGGTGTCGAGCACATGGTCGTAAAGCGAGAAGTCGTTCGACGGGATTTTCGACACGCCGCGATCGCGCTGCTCTTCCCAGCTAGCGGCACGGAGCGCCTTCGACGTCGTGAGAAGGTCGCCAGCGGACGATGTTCCGGACCAGTAGCTTTCAAGCGCGAATTTCAGTTCTCGCCGACGACCGAAGCGCGGCACGCCGAGCGTTGCTACAGGAATTTCCTGAGAGTCAGTCATGTCATACCCCGATGGTTGGGGCGCCGATGACAAGGAAGGCGCTAGCAGGCCGGCACGAACGCCGGCTTGCAGCGGCCACCGAGACACCCCGCCCGTGGACGTAATTCGCCGTGGCAGGTCTCCTGGCTCGCGGGGTCATAGCCTCTACCCGTCTTCCTGAGGGTATTCGCCTCAGTGACATGAGTGGGGTTGGCTCGCCGCTAACAGTTGCGGGGGCAGCGCCGGCATTGCACCGGCTTCCCTCTTAGCTCCGCTGCGGCAGCGCCGCACGCGAGAACCACGACACGCAGACAATCACAGCAGTCCGCTCTTTTGTCAATGACGCATAACGAAATGTTTATGTCGTTATGTGATTTCGCTTTTACGCTTGTCTAACATTGTGAAATATTCAGTCGCCCATTGGCGGCGCTGCTCCGCTGCCACCATTGTCCAACTAATGGATCCCTGTCGGGCTGCGACATCCCTCGCAGGTCGCCGATGAAGGATTTCGGACAAGACTTCAAGCGCGTGACAACGTCATTAGAATGCAGAAGATCGCATTGGTGGCGATGTTTAACGATGCGGCCGCAAGCCGTGCGTGCGTGGTAGAAGCGGTTTTCTCGGAGTGAGCGCCAAACCGTGGTCCGAGGGGAATTGGCACGCCAGTCGTCATCACGGGTGACTAGGCAATCGTGATGACTCCGCTCGGCGGCAAGAGACCACACTGACGGAGCCTGGCTCAAGGGTCTGATGCAAAGCCCGACTGTGGTCCCGATAAGCCGCTTAAGCCGCATTCAGGCGGTCAGGATAAGTATCTCTCTCTCCAAGCGCTCGGCATTGAGGGATGCGCAAATGGAGGCAAAGCTCGCGTGCTTCATATTCTGCATCATACGATCGGCAGGACCCAGTTTTTATCCAGTGCACGCGTCAGCGCGTGTGCAATTCTGGCTCGGTCCGATACGAAGGCATTTGGGCCTCGCTGATCCAGCCCAAGCCAACATAGTGGAAGTGATCCGCAGGGACCGTAACCCGGCTGCTGTCCAGTTGCCGAACGAAGTCCGCTGACCAATGGTGGATCGTATACGCTTCAAGTTTGTCCATCATCCTCCGCCAGCGTTGGATGCGTTCTTCGCGCGGCATGCTGGCCGCTCTTGAGATCGCGGTAGCTATCTCGTCGGAGAGCCTCGGATTTACCAGCAGGGCGTCCTCGCCGAAGTCTTCGGCCGCGCCGGCAAACTTCGATAACACCAGAACGCCAGGGTCGCTCGGATCTTGTGCAGCAATGTATTCTTTCGCCACAAGATTCATGCCATCGCGCAACGGCGTCACAACGCAAACACGCGCGGCTCTGTAAAGACCCGCTATCTCAGCTTGGGTGAACGACCTGTTCTCATAGATAATCGGCATCCACTCGTCCGTGCCATGCCGGTTGTTGACTTGATTGACGAGTCTTTCGACGTCGCGCCGATATTCGCTGTACGCTTGGATGTCGCCACGTGAGGGAGTTGCGATTTGCAAGAGCGAGACACGTTGCGGCTCGACTGCCAGCAGATCGAAAGCTTTAATCCGATTGTCAATGCCCTTGGTGTAGTCGAGCCGATCGACGCCGATAACTAGCTTTGCTCCGCCAAGTTTCAACTGCGAAATGTAGGCTTTCTGCGCCTCAAGCGAATCTGCGGCACACCGTTCGAATTGCTTCGGATGGATACCTATAGGAAACTTTTGGCATTGCGTTTGGCCACGGTCCGAGAAAACGACCTCGTCCTTGCTCTCCAGCCCCAAATGAGATTGGACACAGGCGAGGAAATTGCTCACATCACGGTCGGTCTGGAAACCGAGCAGATCATACTCGAGCATACATTTCATTAGCTCGCCAGAATTGGGCACGCGCTCCATCATGTCAGACTTGGGCCATGGCGTATGCAGGAAATGGCCGATCGGCCGTCAATGCCGAGTCTGTGCAAATCAGCGCCGAGCGGCAGGAAATGATAGTCATGAACCCAGTAGACTGCGTTATCTCCCAATTCGGACACCGCGCGCGCCATGAAGGCATTGACGTCGCGATAACTTTTATAATCCTCTTCCGAGCCTGAGATTCGGTCCGGCAGCGAGTGGAGCGCCGGCCACAATATTGAATTTGCAAAACCTTGATAGTACCGAGGATATTCCGCTGCCGGCCCATCGAGCCACCCGATTTGACCTTTGCCACGCTGCACGAGTGGCACCTGGTGCTTATTGCCGTCGCCCAGATGTTCGGAAAAACCTACCCAGACCGCGCCGGAACGCTCCACAACGCACTCCAGGGCCGCCGAAAGCCCGCCTGTCTTGGGCTGATCAGAATTGACAGTCGCACCGCGATTGGAAATTGCGATAAGACTCCTATGTGGCTGCTGGGCCGCCGTGTTGAAGCGCTGGTCTGCGGCTGAGACAACAGGACGGGACGGGCCAACTTCGGCTTGTTGTTCTCGCTCCTGTGGCAAGTCTCTCAGGGGTTATTCAAAAGCGATTAGTTCGCGAACAGCCCCAGTTTGCCATGTGAGGTTCCGGCGCGGCGAGTTGGCGTTGTTCAATGCGTCCATTTCATGCCTCCGTTGAATATTTCCCCAGATGGAGCAACTGGCATTCCCAGATTGGCACACCCCCTGCTGACGAGAATCTGACGAGCGTCAGAGCAAATGGCGACCGATTGTCGCGTTTCGGCTTCGGCGCCCTCAAGAACCTGCTTATCGCGAAAATAGCTGGCAACGCGATCGAGCGGACCGTGCTTGCGGTAATTGTCGATTGTTCGGATAAGAGATACACCCAGTAAATGCGAACACCTGTTGAAATGAACTGAAACTATGTCGCTGCCGCCAAGGCTGCCCGGCCCGTGATGCGATTCTGCGTCTGCCGAAGAGTTTTGACACGGAGATCGGAGAGGGCGGGATAGTCCCTTTCCGCCCGTCAGGGATCGTTTTTGTCGCAATCCCTTCCTCGTTGCCTCGACGATCCCAAAATCGTGGAAGCCAGACCGCGATGCCTAGGTTCGGATGTGTGAAATACCAGCTAGGCGAACACTTCCTAATATCCGCGAATTCCGGGGTTCACATCCGGCGCCTCGTCGAGATTGACGAAGATGAAGCCCTGCTGCCAATTCCGCTGGTCCAGACCAATGGCGAACCAGTCTGCCCGCATTCGGCATCGTGGGACGTGATCGCAAATCAAGTGCTCCGACGGACGCCGCGAGTTCTCCGTCACCTCCGGAACCTTACTGGCCTTCCCCAAGCTGAGCTTCTGGAAAATGCCGGTGGCGATCTGGATGACGATGAATGCCGTCAAGGCAAGCCCGCCTTGCACCGCTCTCCAGCTAGCTCCACGGCAGCAGCATCGGTCAGTTCTCCGAAGCGAATGGCTGTCGCTATCAGCGAGCTTTGACGCAGTTCGGCCACTGCGATGATCGCGTCAGTAGGGCAGCTGGTTAGTTGCCCGCGCATCTACAGCAACCCAGCCCGTTCCGCCTCGCGGCGCAAATTCTGCCTTGGCCTTGGGCCGATCTGCTGGATCACCTGGCCGGCCGCCAGCGAGCCAAGATCGCCGCAGGTCTTGAGGTCGCGGCCCTGCGTGTAGCCATGCAGGAAACCGGCGGCGTAGAGATCGCCGGCTCCCGTCGTGTCGACCAGCTCCTTGATGGCGGTCGCCTTGATGATCACGGTCTCGTCGCCGCGCACGATAACCGAGCCCTTTTCCGAACGGGTCACAGCGGCGATCCGGCAGTCCTTGCGGATCTGCGCCAGCGCCTCGTCGAACGACGATGTCTGGTAGAGCGACTTGATCTCGTGGCTGTTGGCAAAGACGATGTCGACCGTGCCCGAGCGCATGAGGTCGAGGAATTCGTCGCGGTAGCGGTCGACGCAGAACGAATCCGACAGGGTCATTGAGACTTCGCGGCCCGCCGCATGCGCCAGCTTGGCTGTCTGCCGGATTGCTTCCTTGGCGCGCGGCGGATCCCACAGATAGCCTTCGAAATAGGTGACCTTGGCGCCAGATGCCTTGTCGGCCTCGACATCCTCCGGTCCGAGCTCTACGCAGGCGCCGAGATAGGTGTTCATCGAACGCTCGCCATCGGGGGTGACGAAGATCATCGAGCGCGCCGTCGGCGGCTCGCCCTTGAGCGGCCTGGTGTCGAAGGCGACGCCCTGGGCATGGATGTCGTGAGCGTAGATTTCGCCCAGCGTATCGTTCGAGACCTTGCCGAAGAAAGCGGCGCGGCCGCCGAAGGAGGCAACACCTGCCGCCGTGTTGCCGGCACTGCCGCCGGAGGCCTCGATCGCCGGCCCCATGCGGCTGTAGAGCAGTTCGGCGCGCTTTGTGTCGATGAGGTTCATCGCGCCCTTGATGATGCCGTTGGTCTCCAGGAATCCCTCGTCGCACTGGGCGATGATGTCGACAATGGCATTGCCGATGCAAAGCACGTCATAATCCGGCATCAATGTCTCCGCCAAAAAACCCGAGCCGGCTTCTCGCCACGCGGCCAGGCGCGGGTCTGCCCGGTGGAAATGGGCTTTCCGCTTTGCCAATCCGTTCGCCGGCGGCTCTCACGGGGCGGCGAGTCCTGCCTCGCGACGCAATTCGTCCGCCCTGTCTGTCTTCTCCCAGGTGAAATCAGGCTCTTCACGGCCAAAATGGCCATAGGTCGCTGTATTGCGGTATATAGGTCGTAAGAGATCAAGCATCTTGATAATGCCTTTCGGTCTGAGATCGAACAACTCAAGAATGAGGCGCTCGATCCTGCTTTCCTCAACCCTGGCTGTCCCGAACGTGTTGACCATGACGGAAACCGGACTGGCCACGCCGATTGCGTAAGCAAGCTGCACCTCGCACACGTCCGCAAGTCCGCTGGCGACGATGTTCTTTGCGACATAGCGGGCCGCATAGGCAGCTGAGCGGTCAACCTTGGACGGGTCCTTGCCCGAGAAGGCGCCGCCGCCATGACGACCCATCCCGCCATAGGAATCGACGATGATCTTGCGTCCAGTGAGACCGCAGTCGCCGCGCGGCCCGCCGACTACGAACCGCCCCGTCGGGTTGACCAGAATTCTGATGCCTTCCGTCTCCAGGTGGGTCGGCAGGACAGGCTTTATGATTTCCTCAATGACGCCCTCGCGGACAGTCTCTTGCGAGACCTGCTCGTCATGTTGCGTCGACACGACGATGGTATCCAGGGCGACCGGGCGCAACCCCTCATAGCGCACTGAGACTTGGGATTTCATGTCAGGACGCAACCAGCCAAGCTGTTGTGCCTTCCGGACATACGCCTGCCGTTTCGTCAAGCGATGAGCGAGCTGGATCGGCAAAGGCATCAGGGTATCGGTTTCGCGGCATGCGTAGCCGAACATGAGGCCCTGATCTCCCGCTCCCTGCTGGAGGTCTTGCCCTCTTCCCTCGTCAACGCCTTGGCTGATGTCGGGCGACTGCTCGGTGAGGGCATGAACGACGGAGCAACGCCGGCCGTCAAAGCCGACGGCCTCGTCGTCGTACCCAATGTCGAGAATCGTATCACGCGCAACTTTGCTATAATCCACCTGGGCATCGCTGGTAATCTCGCCAGCCAGAACGACTATCCCTGATTTTACCAACGCTTCACAGGCGACGCGCGCCTTGGGATCTGTGCGGAGGATGGCATCGAGGATGGCATCCGAGATGTTGTCGGCCAACTTATCCGGGTGCCCGGCGCCAACCGATTCGGAAGAGAACACGAACTGCCTAGCCATGAATACCTCGCTTCGGGTGTTGGATGTGGTATGGGCATTTTGCTTGGCCCACCTTACTTGTCGGAGATGCCCGGGACCTCAAACGCAGCGCACAAGTCGGCAACGTCTCTTCGCACGCAGGCATGGAGATCTTCGTCGTCTGGCCGCTGGAGGACGGAGTCAATGAAGCCAGCAATTTGCTCCATTTCCACATCGCGCATGCCCATTGACGTCACTGCTGGCGCCCCCAGGCGAATTCCGCTTGTGACCGCCGGATCCCGCGGGTCGCCAGGCACCATATTAAAGTTTGTGATGATTCCTGCCTTTGCTAGTCGCTCGGCATAGGCCTTGCCCGATAGTGGCCGATCGCGAAGATCAAGGATCAGCATGTGATTGTCCGTCCCCCCGGTCACCAGGTCATAACCTCGCTCAAGCAGTGCATGTGCCAGAGCCTTGGCATTCTTGACCGTCTGTTGGCCGTAGCTTCGGAAGGACGGGTTCGCGGCTTCGTGCAAGGCAACCGCTAGCGCAGCGATGGCATTCATGTGGGGCCCGCCTTGCAGGTGAGGGAAGACCGCCCGGTCTATTCGTCTGGCGAGATTGTATTTGCTCTTTGTATGATACAGGGCCTGATAGCGATCTTCGTTCCTTGACAAAATGAAGCCACCGCGGGGACCGCGGATCGACTTGTGGGACGTGCTGCTGACCACGTCGCAATGGGCCACGGGATTCGGGTGCGCTCCCGCGGCAATCAGGCCGCTGATGTGCGCAATGTCGGCTACGAGATAGGAGTTCGCTTCCAGGGCAATTTCTGCCATTGCCGCGTAGTCAAAGACACGCGGGTAAGCGGTTCCGCCGACCCAAATGAGCCGCGGCCGTTCCCGCTTGGCTGTCTCGCGCAAGCGGTCATAGTCAATCTGCTGTGTCTTTTCATCTAGTCCATAGGGCACGCGTTGATAGTCAGTTCCGGAAAAGTTGATGGCCCAACCATGGGTCAGATGGCCCCCTTCCGGAAGGGGCAAGCCCATGACTTTGTCACCGGGACTCAAAAGCGCACGATAGACAGCCTGGTTGGCCGGCGAGCCGGAATAAGGCTGGACGTTGGCATGCTCGCTGCCAAATAGTGTTTTCAGGCGCTCAATGGCTAGATTCTCAAGCTCATCAACGATCTCGTTTCCAGCGTAGTAGCGCGCACCGGGGTACCCCTCGGCGTACTTGTTCGTGAAAATCGAGCCGTTCGCTTCCAGCACGGCCGAGGACGCAAAGTTCTCTGAGGCGATGAGCTTGAGGGTCGTCCGCTCCTGCCGCTCCTGTCTCAGAAGCAGCTCGTGAACGCGGCAATCAACCGCGGCCAAGGAAGACCGCCCGTGGGTGTCGGGCTGTGCGATCGCGCCGTCGGCGGAGTTGTCCATGGTAGCTTCGCGCTCCAATTAGATTGACCTATTTCACGATCAAGCACGCGGTCCCTTTCGGCCGCGTGTCTCGTACCGCTTCGAGCCGCTGCAGGTCCTGTTTATGATAGCCGTCGCGATGGGGCAGGAGATCGACCAATAATTGAACCAGCCCGCCGTCGTTGGATCCTGCGTTGAGATGGTACGAGCGCCACGGAGGCTGTTCGTTGCAGCAAAGAAAGTCGGCTCTGGCGAGCAGCCGGACGTGTCGCGCAACCCGCTCTCGACACACGCCCAGAATCTCCGCTAGCTCGCAGACAGTTAGGTCCGCATGCGCACAAAGGCCCAGGATTCGAAGGCGGTCAGGATGCGCTGCCATGCGTAGGCGACTAACCAGTGTCATCATGGCTCAGGACCAAGTCCTACCGAATTTCTCATTTCGCGTTCTCCACAGAAGTTGCAGATTTCGAAGGTTGTCCAACGACCGGACAAATCTCGGTGGCCGTGACGACCGTCGATATCCTGTGTCGAACAAACAAATCGGCGCTCTTCTTGCCTTTAGCCGAAATTGCAAGCAGTTCGGCCAGTCGAAGATAAGCGGGGCCACGGTTTGGAACCACTGACCTCAGACGTTGCAATAAGCCTACCATTCACAGCGAGCCGAAGTTGCTAAGAGTCTATGAATTTCCTTGAAGGATCTGTTGCAACGTTTGCCCAGCCTGGCCTGCTCCCGGTTTGCAGCGGTCATGGTCAGGCGATCCATCGCCTCTGCGAGCACGATCAGGAATTTGCCCTGCATCGCATCGCTGATCAGCTCCTGAAGGCCGGGACACAACAGCGACGCGCCGCAGATCGCGCGGTGGGTATTGCTGTCGAGGACTGTCCAGCCTTGCTTTTCAGCACGCAAGCAGCAGAGCCGCAACTGATCCTCGATCGAGGCGTCTCGGTGATTGTCAGTTGAGTAGCGAGCGCCAAGCGCGACCTTCATGAGGCGGCCCCTTACTCCGGGACGCGGTCTGGCTATCCGTTTCGGCTTGAACGAAATCCCGTGCGGCCTGTCGCGCCAGCAGCCGGACCAGATTGACGAAGCGTCGATCGGGCTTCGGCGACGCAGGCACAGCCCATTCGCGGGCCGCGCCGGCGACCACACGAAGCTTTTCGGCTGTTGCACGCTTCGGTCGCGCTATGATCGCGTTCCTGTCCTGACGCGAAATACTCCGTTTCGCGACAATGATGCCAAGTCACAGTGCTTCGACAAGATGTAAATTCTTTGTGATCAATAACGCGCGTCGCGCAGGAGCCAGTGCTGGCCGATGACAGGGCACCTTGTGCTCCGAAGAAGCCATGGCTATATATCCGGATAGAGAACGGAGGCACGCTGTGGGCAACACTGCACAGAAGAGAGCCATCGAGAATTATCGCTCTCGCCTGGCTGAGCGCGGCATCGCGCGGTTCGAGATCCAGGCGTTCGACGCAGACCGCGATCTACTGCGAACTCTTGCCCGAAAATTAACGGAGAGCGGGCCGGATGCCCGACAGCTCCGTCGGACCATACAGCAAGCCGTGGCGGGTGAGCCACCGAAAGCGGGCAGCATTCTCGCCGCGTTGCGTCGCTCGCCTCTGGTTGGCTCCAATCTCGACCTCAGCCGGCCGCGCGAAGAGGGGCGCAAGATCGACCTGTGACGCGCTACCTTCTTCATACCAATATCATCAGCAACGTCATAAAGCCGGAGCCTTCGGGCTCGTTGCTGGCCTGGATGGGCGCGCAGAAGGACGAAGACCTCTTCATTGCTTCGCTTACTGTCGCCGAAATTCGCCGAGGCATCCTAGAGAAGCCGAAGGGGAAAATCCGCAGCAGCCTTGAAACTTGGTTCGAGGGCTCCGAAGGCCCGCAAGCGCTGTTCGCTGGCCGCGTGCTATCGTTCGACGAGAAAGCTGGCCTCGTGTGGGCGCGGCTGATGGCCAACGGCAAAGCCAGAGGCCGTTCGCGGAGCGCCCTAGACACAATCATTGCCGCTGTAGCCGAAGCCAACGAGTGTGTCGTAGTGACCGACAATGAAAAGGACTTCGAGGACGTTCAGATAATCAACCCGCTCCGCAGCTCTGGAAGCCAAGCGGGTGATGATAGCTCCAACGGTCCGGCCGATTCAATTTGAGGATTTCAGCGGCACGGAGTCCGAACGTCTCGTGTTCGCCTACCTTTAGCGATGGCTGGATTGATCTTGCTTAGTTCGGCCAGGGCGTCTCTTCCAGTTCCGCTTTAATGCCATCCCGGTTCATCTAGTCAGCTCGATCTACCAACAGTTCGCTCGCACGAGCGCCGCGGACAAGGCGCGATCGCAGGGACTGCGCGATATGCGTGTCGAGCTCGTCCATCTTACACTCGATCTCGGCTTCGAAGGCCTCTCGCCAAACGCCACTGTAGTCGATGCCGCGCGCGGCTCGGGGCCTTCTCATCGAGGCTTTCTCGCGACTGGTCTGGCGCGCTACCAATGGCAAGTTCGCCCGCCGGGAACTCGTCGGTCTGTACTCCCAGCTCTGGGCGTCCACATCAACTGCGGAGGCTCTTGGCATCGCCGTGTTCTGCCTTTAGCTGGCAGCTCTCGAGCTCGACGAGCAGCCGATCAGCGACACCCGCGACCTCAAGTTCGACCCGATTAACTCGATAACACCCTATTGGCAGATTCAGTCGGGGAGGATCTGCCCACTCCGATCACAAGCCGATCTTTCAACCCCGTGGTCGGGAATTCTCCATGGACTTCGTGAAGAAGGAATGCAGCGCCGAAAGCCGAAGCGCTTCCGATACATCGACGCCCCTTCCGAGACGGAGCCCCGATTAGGCATTCCTGCCACTCTATCTAGCCGACCCCCGTGGCCGCGTTGCCGATCGGTGCGCACTGGTCGCCTACATCGCCCCGGCACGTGAAGATCGTCTCTGCTGACGCTCGTTGACAATTCAGGCCGCCTCCGGCTGGCGTTTGATCAGCGTCAGCGTCAACCAGCGCGCGGTCAGCGCCGGCTTTTTCGAGCCCTCGATCTCAATCGTCACGCCTAGCGCCGTCTGCACCCAGCCCGACGGCCTGACCTTGACGTCGGCCAGTACGAAACGGGTGCGGATGCGCGATCCGGTTTTCACCGGCGCCAGGAAGCGCAGCGATTCGAAGCCATAGTTGACACCCATCTTGCAGTTTTCGAGCGGCCGCATGGTCTCGAAAGTCATCGCCGACAAAAGCGAAAGCGACAGGAAGCCATGTGCGATGGTGCCGCCGAACGGCGTCTCGCGCTTGGCGCGCTCCGCATCGCAGTGGATGAACTGGTGGTCATCGGTGGACTCGGCGAACTGGTCGATCATCCGCTGCGAGACCACCCGCCACGGCGACACGCCGACTTCCTTGCCGACGCTGGCCAGAAGCTCGTCGAGACTGATCGGTTCCAAGCTAATGTCCTCCATTTCAACCGTCCGAAGCGCGAGCGGCTTCATTCCGTGAACAGTGTCAGCCCATGCTGCACCGACTGCCGGCCATCCATCGGCAGGATGGCTCCGGTGAGATGACTGCCGTCACAGCTGCACGAATAGAGCGTTCCGCCGGCAATCTCATTCGGCGCACCGATGCGGCCGATCCGAACATGGCTGCAGACGAGCCGGCTTGTACTCGGTCGCGGTGCGCGTCGTGCAGGCAGCCGAAAGCAGCTCGTCTTGCTACGGATGATCATTCCGCCGGCGCCGCTATGCGGTATTGTCGCAGATTGATAAAATCAATTGTCTGGATAGGAACCATCCGTGTCTCGAATGGTGGAGGAGTAGTCCAGCAGACGGGGTAGCTTGTGGTCCTTCTTGAAGCGCGCCGACCTCATTGGCCGCTAGCTCTGAGCCGGCAAGAAGCGCCAGTTCAATGACATTGGGTGTCGACACGGCAAAGCGGCATCAGATGCTACTTCATGATGCGGGATGGCGCTTGCTTCAAGAAGCGCTCGGCCTGACGTGGAAGCCAGCACCGGATCTGGACTGTCGATATGCGCCCGATATTCGCGCAGCACAGCCTGCAACCGCAGCGACGATGATCTCAGCCGTTGCGAGCATGCCAACCTTGGTGCCGGCCACTCTGTTAGCTTGAAGCGCAACGCGCATTTGACCCGTCACCAGACCGGGTTGCGTAACTTGGATTCCAAGGCGTCTTCCTGGGTTTGCACCGTCAGCGCGCTGACAGCAAAGGCAGGTGCGCACGTCAAGGCAAGCGATCGTCTCGATCTCGCGGGCAATTCCAGCCCCACCGCGGGAATCTGACCCGACAACAACGAGCAGATGCGGTTCTCGCCCCAGCGCCATTGTTCTGTCTTTCGATGCATTCTCGCGTGCGCGCTTCTGGGGCGTCGTTCAGCGCAAAGTCGGTGACCACGGCTGCGCTTTCCGCGCCAGCCTCGAAAAACGCCTTCGAGCCGGTCAGGTTGAGGCCGCCGATGGAGACCAATGGGATCGGCGCGACCTGGTGCTTCCACTCGCTGATCCGCTCGAGCCCTTGCGACGCCCATTCATCTTCTTGAGGCTAGTTGGATAGACTGGGCCGAGCGCCACATACTCCGGCTCGGCCATTGGCGCCGTTTCCAGTTCGGTGTGATCGTGGATCGAAAGACCGAGCTTCAATCCGGCGTATTTAATCGTCAGCATCGGCGGCAGCCAAATCCTTTTGACCAAGATGGACGAAGTCGCAGCCTTCCTCGATTGCCGTGCGCCAATTGTCGTTGACGCTCACTTGGCAGCCATGGACCGCGCAGGCGTCGTTCGCGCGGCGGATTTCCGTCTGCAGTCCTTTCTCGTCCATATCCTTTATCCGGAGCTGCAGCAGACGCACGCCGAGCGGCGCCAGCCGGTCAACCCAGCCGGCACGTCGAAATTCAGATAGAAGGGATCGAGCTTCATGAGAAGACAGCCCTGCCGACCTTCGGTGAGTAGCGCGGTTCGAGCATTCCAGTGCTAGCTTCACGAATGGCATCGACCGCCCTTGCCGAACGCACGCGCCATGCCGACCGGATCGGCCGCCCCTCGGGACCGCCGTGTTCAGGAGCACGGCGTCAAACTGAGCTCCATGACGGTCGCCGCGTACGACGGCCGTCCGAGCCGTGCATCCACAATCAACGGAATGTAGGGGAAATGTCCGCGCATCAACTGGACCTCGGAGCTCAACGCTTCATCGCATTAGAATGAGCGTTCGAAACGCAGGATACCGCCGACACTGCTCTTCTTGTTGGCATTGGTCCAGTTCACTTCGGAAGCTTTCACCTTTCCGACGGCGGAGCCTCCGTAGCGGTCATAGTCGAGTTCAGCCGTAACTGTGAAATCTGGAAGAATCGCATAGGCGACGTTCGCAGCGACACCATAGTTCTTGAGCTGATCACCCGAGAGCTGAAGGTTGAACGAAGTTGTCTCGTTGAGCTCGTAAGCGGCGCCAGCCCAGAAAGCCCAGTTCCCGCCCCAAATCTTATAGAAGCCGCGACCATGAGCGTCGATCGCGTTGATGGAGTCGTCGTTGAGCTTGCCATTGGAACCGTAGCCGAACATTCCGAACAGCAACAGTTCGTCGGTGACATTGATGTCGACACGGACCTTAGCGGCCACCGATTCGTAGTTGCTATCATAACCAGCAACGCCGGTGATCGCTCCCCAGCCATGTGTGTATTTCAAGCCGCCGACTATGTGCGGAGCGTAGTTGTCGATTGTGCCCACCACGCCTGAGCCTTCTTCGAGCGAAACCACGGCCGAAAAGCCGTTCGCGGCGTCGAAGTAGTACTGGACCACATTGGTATCCAAAGCGCCGTACGGAACCGGCGTCTGGTTGAGTACGTCACCCGCGCCGCCAATAAACATGTCGAAGGCCGACCAGTCCTTACCAACTCGGAGGCCACCAAGCTGAATCCAGGCGAAAGTCAAGATGCTGTCTCCGTTGAAGGCATAGGACCGAGAACTGTCCGAAACCGAAGTGTGGCGGTTACCGAAATTCACGCGGGTTTCGGTGTAGGTCTTCAACGTGCCGAGTTCGGTCTCCTGGCCGGTCCAAGCTTTCAGTTTGAAGCGCGTGTTGTTTTGCCATGTACCCTGATCCTCACCAGTCCTCACATCTGAGGTTCTTGCGTGGTCAAACAATCCGACATCGCCCAAGCCCACGTAGTAGCTAAGATAGCCGCCGATGCGCAGGCAGGTCTCGGTGCCTGAAATATAGACGTAGCTGGAGCCGTAGACGTCGCAGATCTTGAGGTACTCAGTCGGATCAGGCTCGGGGACGATGATCACGGCGCGAGCGTCGGAAGCGGCGATCAGTGCCGCAGTTGAGCCGAGGAGGAGGCTCCCAATGGTCATTGTTGATCTCCGTCTAAATAGTAAAAGGAATCGAGACCGATAAATGATTTTTGCCAAGCAAACGATTGATAGCGAATCAAGCTTAATTCTAGGAGTGTTGCTGCACCTGCCACCTTATGAGAATTTAGAATGTGGTTGAGACTTGCTGTCACATTTATTAAGCATTTATCACTCCAGACGATCATACAACATTTTTGTATAATTACCCTTTTCACCTCCGCGGCGGGCCTCACAAAGGGTACTACTGCAAATGACGTGCCACCCTGACGACCCAGCTGCGGCTTGAAGCTCAAATGTGCGGGCGGACCTTGGTTCGCGCTTCCGTTCTTTTTGCCGTGCGGATCCACCCAAGCACGAACGGCAAACGTTTCGGCTACGGTTCGTCTGTTCGCTTCGCGACAGTTTGGCTTAATGGCGACGGCATTGTTTGCTGTGAGCCCCGCCGTTGAGGCATCATGCGGCGGCCACCGCTCGGTACGACGCCGTCACTTTGGCGAGCTGATGGTCGATAACCACGCGCCGCAGCCTTGCACCACTGAGTCGGTAGGCGCCAGCCTTGGCATTGCGGCGGACCTGACGGTCGCGCGGAGCAGGTTTTCGTGCTGAAGCGGCGCGCCACAGCTAATGCTTCTTGCCAGCAATTCACACAACGAGCTCATCGAGACGGCAGAGATCATTATGGGCGGCGCTAGCTGGCGTGCAAAGTCTGGACCCAACACCGTATTGTCTCATCGGATGCGGCATCTGCGCTCAGAAGAGTCTCCCACGCGCAGATGAAGGGAAGGGACGTCGAACAAAACGGTGCGCGTGAGGGTTTCGGCGGGAACACCATCGTCAGTCGCTGACCGAGTGCGCTCAGACCATCGCTGTCCAGCCAAGACTGAACGGCGCCCATTGCTAAAAAATTTCGAGCCCAAAGCGGAACGGACTGACATAGCGCAAAGACGCAGGCGAGCGCAGCGGTAAGGTTGGATGTTATCAGCATGGGACGGTGACCGTTGCAGACCACGAAATTTCGAGAGGCCCGGCTGCCTTGGTACACTATCTATCCGGCTGTGTCGGAGTTCTCTGGGGCGGTCGGCGCCGAGGCTTATGAGGAATGGCTCAGGAACCTGCCGGCTGATGATCCGGTGTCACTCTACCTGCACGTTCCGTTCTGCCGATCAGCCTGCTGGTATTGCGGCTTCCCAACCACCATCACCCGCCGTGATGCGCCCATCCTCAACTATCTGGCGGCGCTGCGAGACGAGATCCGTCTGGTTTCGGAGCGAGTGCCGAAGACGTTGCCCGTGAGCGACATACATTTCGGCGGCGGAACGCCGTCTCTCATCGGACCAGCCGAGTTCCTCGCTCTGATGGAGTTCCTGCGATGCCGCTTCGCCATCTCGAAAACAGCTACGGTCGCCATCGAGATCGATCCACGAACACTCACGCCCGAGATGGCGGAAGGCTTGGGAGCGGCCGGCGTGAACCGCGCGAGCCTGGGCGTACAGAGCTTCGATCCCATTGTTCAAAAAGCGATCAACCGAATCCAGAGCGAGGCCCAGACGTCGGCTGCCGTGGAAGTGCTGCGCCGGCATGGAGTAAGCCGCATCAACTTCGACCTCATCTACGGCCTGCCGCGTCAAACGGTGGAGTCGTGCGTCGAAACAGTGAGGGCGGCGGTCGCCATGCGCCCCGACCGGCTTGCCTTGTTCGGCTACTCGCACATCCCATCCCAAGTAAAGAATCAGCGCCTCATCGAGGCGGAATTTCTTCCCGACAGCGCTGCCCGCGCTGAACAGTATGCGGCTGTCGCCGTGACGCTGATTGCCGCCGGCTACCGACAGATCGGGCTCGACCATTTCGCCTTGCCGGACGACGAGCTCGCGCTGGCACAGGAAACAGGTCGCCTGCGACGTAACTCGTTGGGCTACTCGGCCGATACCTGCAGAACCCTGATCGGTTTCGGCGCGTCGGCTATCGGCCGCATCGGCCAGGGATACGTTCAAAACGAAGTTACACGGGATTCCTACATCCAGCACATCGCAGCTGGCCGACTGGCGACATCGAAGGGCCATCGCCTCACAGACGACGACCGCGTGCGAGCCGCAATTATCGAGCGATTAATGTGCGATTTCGAGGCTGACGTGCCGGCAATCTGTGTCGCCCACGGATCTGATCCGATCCGTCTTCGCGATTCGGCTGAGCGCTTGGCCATGCTGGCCAAGGACGGGATAGTGGACTTCGAAAACGGCTTTGTCCGCGTACGGCGGGAGCATCGCTTTGGGATTCGCGCTGTCGCTGCCGCATTCGATGTGTTTAGGGATGGCGTTACGTATATCCCGCAGCAGCTTAATGCGATGCAAAGCACGACATAGTCCGGCATCAATGTCTCCGCTTGGAACCGCCGGCCTACTTGCCACGCCGGCCGGGCGCTGGTCTGGCAAGTGGGCTTTCCGTTTGTCAATGCGTTCGTTCCCGCCCCTCACGGGGCGGCGAGTCCCTGCCGTGAGCGCCTCACCCGCGAGGCCACATGGCGGCCGTGGAGATTACCTCAGCAGCGGCGCCCGATCGGAAACCTTAGCACCTCAGCGCTTTGGCGTGGCTGCTTGAACTCTTCGACGGCAACCGCCTCAATTAGCAGGTCCAAGGCTTCGCGGCCCCTTTGACTCATCGGGTCATCCCCACAAAGGTAGTCATACGCTCGATCTAAATGCACTCGGGCGGCGGAAAAATCGCTTGTCATATCATAGAACCCTCTCTACCCGCCCGCATTGCCGTCTACGAGGTGAAGGTAGTGCAATCGTCAATATATACAGACAAATTTGAATTAAATCGGAGATGATCATGGAGGTCGAGTTCCCTGACCTGATGCCGCCATCGAGCCCGCCGACGACCACTCGCTGGCGCTCGGTCGTTCATAAGTGCCGAGCACCCCGTCCCGAGACCACCTCTGACCTCCCTCCTTCGATGCTAGACGCGTGGAAGACATGGCTGCGCCGCCGCTGCGAGAAAGGCGTGTCCCATCGCGCGGCGGCTGCATAGTGGGCAGCCAGCGCCGGGAGCTAATCGGCAAAGCCGCGTGTGGCGATTTTGCATAGCGGGCGCAGGCGAATCGCCACGCCCGTCCAGCATGTCCGATGCCGCGTAGGCCGCCAGGATCCCTGAGCGGAGTGCATGCACGATCCCGCGTGATGACAGTGGATCGGCACAGAACAGGCAGTCGCCCGCCGCGACCCAGCGGTCACCGGCGGCGGGATCGATCGTTGCGGTTCCCGCCGCCTTGATCATGCTGGCGGTCTCGATTGCGTTGGGCGGCACGAGCGGCGCGATGGACTGCGTTGCGGCTAAAGCGCGGTACCAATGTCCGGCTTTGCGCAGTTCGCTGCCCAGATCCGGATCGGTGAGGCACGCGCAAGTCGGCGCTGTACCACCAGCCTTCGGGACGCGCCTCGACGACCATGCTGCAATCGCCCGGTGCGCGGTCGAAAAAGCGTGTGTAGGCGGCAAGATGTCCGTGCATGGTGAGCTTGGCGCCGAAACATCGGGCCAGCCTCCAACTGGACCGGTCGCCCAACCACGGCGCGCGGCAACGATAGCTTCATCGGCCAGCTTGAGCAGCCAGCCTTGATCGTCGCGCACTGCCGAACCCACGGCCGAGCCAAACCGCGTGTCCACACCTGCCGCCTTGGCCGCCTGCACCATCAGCCGGTCGAATCGCGTCCGGTCGAGCTGCCAGCCGGCACCTTGAGCGGAAAACATGCCGTGCCGCTCGCTGGGAACTTCATTGGCCCACACCGAAACAAGCGCACGATTTTCAACGAAGCCGGCCTCGGCGAACGGCGTCCAGACACCAAGCTGACGCAGCAGCCCATTCGCTACTGCCGGCAGCACCTCTCCCGGCTTTGGCCGATCATGCCTTCCTGCTTCCAGCAACAGCACGCTCCGCGCGGGTGCATCGTTGCCAACGCCAGTCCGGATGTGGTCGCCGCCGAACGTGATCGTCTCAGCGAGCTGGCGGGACAAAATGCCAACCTCAAGATAGCGTTGGCCCGGATCAGCGAGGCGGACTGAGGAAGACTTTAAATTCAAGAGGTGACACGCGGCAATAGTCGCGTGCCGCTGTAGCCCCAGGCTCCGCTTCACCGTGGGGACCGATCGGTCGCACTCTCAGCCTGGGGTTCTTCTCTGCCACCCATCATCGAATTTTGGTGGATTGTCCGTCTCCCGCACCGGTTTGAGCGCGATAGACAAGAATCGCGTTTTCTGTGCCGGCCGGGCTTCAATGACGGGGATGGCGAAAAGCTGAGTGCTCGGGCTTGCGGGCCGAGCTTGTCGGTCGCTCGATGGAAAGTGTCATCTGAGGCGCTTCCTCTCCCGCGTGCAACTGGAAGACACGCTCGTCCAGTTCCTTGTCCACTTCCGTCAGACGATGATTGAGGCGAAGGTAGTCCGTCCAGGTCGGCGTGCGGAACGTTTCCGTCCAATGCATAGGCTTCTGCAAGTTCCGCTGGAGCGTCCAATTCCGAGCACCGACCCGGCTGTGTACATGACGCCGCTGCCGCATGAGGTCGAGGAAAGCCTCGAGATTTCTCTCGGCTATCAGATATTCGATCTTGACCACGATCGGGCCGCTTCTCGGCTTCAGATTGAGAGCGACAGCCGGGGCATCGAATTCCTCCAGAGGATCGGGCTCGGAGTCGCGGCGCTCGCGAAGAGGAAACAGAACGCCGGCTGCAGCGACGAACATCAGGGAGGCAGCGGAACCCTCCAGCGCCAGGGCCAGCGAATGGTTTTCGGCCACCGTGCCCCACACCCAGCTGCCGAGCGCGATGCCACCATCTATCAAAGCATAGTAGATCGAGATGGTGCGCCCCACGACCCAGCGCGGGCTTGCCAGCTGCACGCTCACACCGACCCCTGACCAGGCGGTGACCCAACCCGCGCCGCCCAAAGCGAGTGCAATTGCCGCCACCCCGATCGAAGTTGTCAGTGCCAGGGAAAGTGAGCACGCCGCGCAGGCGACGCAGGAGAGCCTCATCAGCCGCTCCTGCGACAAGCTCCGTCTGAACAGGCTGTTGGAGAGGCCAGCGAAGACGGCTCCGGTCCCGAAGCCGGCCATGAGCGCGCCATAGGCGAGCGGGCCTCCTCCCAGTTGATCGCGGACAACCACCGGCAGCAGCGCGAGTATGGCGATGCTCGCCAAGCCAAAGAGGGTTCCGCGCGCGATCGCGGCCTTGATTTCCGATGACATCGCCGTGAAGCGCAGCCCGTCATAGATCGCCGTCCTCATCGACTCGCGTGGAAGAGGGGAAGAACGAACCTTCCACTTGCAGCGCCAAATAGTGGCCAAGGGTACGAAATAGGTGAGCGTGGTCACCGCGAATGCCGCCATAAGGCCAAACGAGGCAACTACAATGCCGCCGAGCGCCGGGCCCACAGTCCGGACGGTATTGAATCCAACAGAAAGCAGGGTGACGGCAGCGGGAACATCTCGTCGATCCACAATATCGCCAACCGACGCTTGCCAGGCCGGATCATTGAGAGCACCGCCGCTTGCGATCAAGAAGCTGAAGCCGAGGATCATCCACGGACTGACAAAGCCCAGCGCCACCGATGCGGTCAGCATCGCGGAGGCAGTCACCATAAGGCACCGACCGGCGAACATGACCCGGCGCCGGCTGAAATTGTCAGCGAGAGCCCCGGCGAAGACAGACAAGACGAAGGCGGGCAGGTTCGATGAAGCCTGAACCAACGCAACCATCAGATCGGAAGTCGAGATCGTTGCCATCAGCCAGCTGATGGCGACAGTCTGCATCAACCAGCCGAGGCTTGAAACCTGCGTGGCGAGCCAGATCGAGCGAAAGGTGGGCTGCAGAAGTGGCCCAAAGGTCGTTGGTGCAGCCAAATCTTCGTTTGATCCAGCCACCCTACTCATTTTGCGATCCTTTGCTTTCCGTTATTGTCGCTTCCCATGTAATCTAGGCTGAACCGTGGCGGCTGGAAGAATAGATGGACCCATTTGTCTCCGGCGATGTGGCCACAGTTCCTCCTGACCAGTGGTCTGGCGGCCGAGACGCAGAAATGGGCCGGCTCACTCGCCTTCGGCGACATGTTGCTGAGCCGGAATTCACATGTCATTTGAGGCATCATGCTCGTTCGACGCGCTGCCGAGCGATTTTTCGCGAAACGTTACCCTGTTCTTTTGTTGGAAACTCACTCATCAGCGGCGTTCGATGCTGAGTGTGGCTTCCGAAAAGTGAGGACGCTTGCAGATCTTTGACAGGATCAATTCCCTGCTTGACGCAGACGATTGCCACGCCGCGATCGAAGACGCCCGCGCCCTGCTCCTTCAGTTCGGACAAAAGTCTGATGCGCTCACACATGCGATTGACGAGTTTCTGCTCGACCTGATGACATTGGCTTTCATTGTCGAATGTTACGGACGCGGCTTTGAACTCCTGGCGCGAACGCTTGCCCGTAGAAGGCTGGTGAAGATCAGACTTTTGTCGGGAGGGATTGGCCGGGCAGAAATGGTTCCAAAGTCTGATGGCTGAACCGGCGATCGCGCCGCGTTGCAATTGACGACGTGGCGACCGCCAAAAAAAGGGCCATCGGAAAACCGAGGCCCTTTAGGTTAAAGTCAAAACCTTCAGAGGGGAACAGCTGGTACGATGGAATGGGAGGAAACCATCGCGTGCATCAGCTGTAAGCTTAATCGTTAAAATTTGCGCAATGCGCAAACACATATTGTGCAATGCAGCTATGCAGTAACGCAAAGCCTCAAGTTACAAGATCGAGTTTGGAAATGTTTGCTGCTCGTACGGTGATGGGCGAGATCCTTAAGCATGTACGGCGGCATGATGGACGCTTGCAAGCATCCAGACAAGATTACCGCGAAGCTAAAATAAGAGGTTCGGTCCAATCGGCGATGCTCAATAGCCGCGCCATTCTGGTTCCGCCGGGCGTTACATCGCCTCGCCAAGTTGAGGATGTATTGGTCGCGAGCAGCCGCGCGCCAATTTGGAACCCACGACCATATGCAACGATTGGGCACTGTCCGAAGAAGGCCGAGAACTGTTGAAAATGCGCTAGATGGAGATATTCTGAATTGGAACGGGGGCCTGGTTCATCGCCAAAGCGAGACATGGATGAAAAGCAGATCGCGCCCAACGCCTGATCCAACCATTGCAACGGAAGTCCCCTGGTCGGAAAGCCTAACCGCATATGATGACAAGCATTTCGAGCTCTATTTGAAGCTCATGGACGCTTGCGCCGACAGTGCCAGCGAAGAGGAGATGGCGCTGGATGTACTGGGGATCGATCCGGTCAAAGAGCCCATCCGCGCCCGTAAGGCCCTTCGCAGTCATCTCAAACGGGTGCTCTGGTTTATGCATGAGGGCCATAAGGAACTGCTTCCAAGCCGGCCGCCTCAATAACTGCGGCGCCGAACAAGGTTGCCCGAGAGATCAGGTGGCGCCCTCGGGGGATGCGAGGACACTTGAAAGCCGCAATCGGGTTATCATCTCCATACTGCGTGTGTTCGGCTCCGCTCGGCAAGTGCCCTTGAGTCGAGGAGAAATGCACATGAAGAAAGTTCATCTGGAAGCCTGCTGACCGATCCCTTGGGGCCCATAATCGGGTCCCAAGTTGTTCCCGACGAGCGTTGCGAGGGGCGGATGCAGGACCAGCCGGAAATCGAGCCCGGGCGTGAAACGAAGTCAACAGGTGCGAGGTTCGGCCTGCTGGGTGTGGCTGTGTTGGCCGTAGGCGCCTTCATCTGGACCGGCTTCGGCGAAGGCATCCAGCAGGGCACGTCCAACGTCGTTCGGACTGTCATCGACAAGAGCATGCAGCGCCTTGGGCTCGGGCAAGCCCCCAACGCTCTTACAGAGGGCGAGTGGTATCTCTCGGTGTACTACGGTCCCGACTTTACGGATGTCACCCCCGTCGGCCTGGGGCACCCCTTCAAGGTGACATTCACGTCGGCCCCGGATTTGTCTGGCACCTACGAGAACGTTGCAGGGAGCGGCTCGGTAAGCGGCTTTGAACGACCCGGTCAACTCGTAATGACCTACTCCGGAGCAGATGGGATGTCCCATGGAGTTGCCATTCTCCAAGACATTCAGACCCACCTGTCTTCCAACAACGTCGAGCATGATTACGTGGGAGCCGTTTTGGTCCACGCTTGCTATAAGGCGGACACCCAGCAGTGCGATGCCGCCAAATCGCAATATAAATTCTGCAGGGCGATTTTGTCGAAAAACAGGGAACCCGACAAGGATCCTTCCCTCAAGGGTTACCTCGACGAACCATGTTTGGCTTTTCAGAACGATCTGAAGCTGAACTCGGCGATCGTCACCGGGCGAACCGGTAAGTTTTCGATAGACCGCTTGGTGCGCTGCCTCGATCGGCTCGACTACAAGGTTGACGTCGTGGTGCGCCACAAGCCGCGTAAATCTGGACGCGCGGCAAGCGGAAGCGGCCTAAACTCTCCGAAGGCAGAGGTCACAGGTTCGAATCCTGTCGGGTGCGCCACTTTTATACTGTGAAAACAGGTGGTTAGCAAGGCCTCTTTTCTGCGAGAAGAGGGCGGGAAACACGTCGCGGAAGCACCACGGAAGCAGTCGGACGTCTGTTCGGGGTACCCTTAAGACCGATCACTGTGAAGTCATCGCCCGTTCCCCGCCAACTTACCAGTGTTTGCGGCCGGTTCAGCCTGGGGATTAGGCGTTTGGGCCATGGGTCAGAGTGGCGGCCTGGCTGCTGTCGCGTTTATTTCGCGCGGGCTGAGGTATAGATAAGATTGCTATAGCTCATCTTTTTCGCTATCATGAGTTATAGAAAGGCGTTCTATAGCTCATGGCATGGAATTGGGAGCAGGTCGACTGGCCGCATTTTACCTACGACAAGATGGCATTGAACTCGCTGGAAAGCGAGTTCCTATTGCGATCTGGCGAGTTCCTCGGCGTCTTTCGTCACGTCGATTCCGAGGACCGCGATCAGATCCGCATCGAGCTTATCAGCGAAGAGGCCTTGAAAACATCTGCCATCGAAGGGGAATACCTCAACCGCGAGAGCCTGCAATCGTCCTTACGGCAGCAACTTGGGCTTGGAGATGAAAACAGGCGCATCCCTCCAGCGGAGCGAGGCGTCTCCGAAATGATGGCCGACGTGTACCTGCATTTTGCAGAGCCGCTTTCGCATCGCACCCTCTACGCCTGGCACAAGATGGTGATGTCGGGTGAACGGCGCATCGAGACTATCGGCAGTTATCGCCAGCATGCCGATGCGATGCAGATCGTCTCCAATCGGCTGGACAAGCCCAAAGTGCATTTCGAAGCGCCGCCCTCATCGCGCGTGAAGGCCGAAATGGATGCCTTCACGATCTGGTTCGATGACACCGCCCCCAAAGGCAAGACGCCGCTTCCCGCACTGACGCGCGCCGGCATCGCGCACCTCTATTTTGAAAGCATCCACCCGTTCGAAGACGGTAACGGCCGCATAGGACGTGCCCTTTGCGAAAAGGCGCTGGCGCAAAATCTTGGCGAGCCTAGCCTGATCGCACTGGCCTATACGATCGAACGTCATCGTAAGGCCTACTACGACAGCTTGGAAGCCAGTAACAAGAGCAATGCGATTACCGGCTGGCTGCTCTACTTCGCCGCCACGATCCTCGAAGCGCAGCGCGTAACGCTCGCCCGCGTCGAGTTCTCCGTCGCCAAGGCCAAGTTTTACGAGCACCATCGGGGTCAGTTCAACGAGCGCCAGGAAAAAGTCGTCGCCCGAATGTTCCGGGAAGGTGTCGACGGCTTCAAAGGTGGCCTCAGCGCGGAAAACTACATCGCTATCACTCAGACATCGCGCGCGACGGCAACTAGGGACTTACAGGACTTAGTCGCCAAGGGTGCGCTAGCAAAAACCGGTGAACTCCGACACACACGTTACACGCTGAATATTCGTGACGATCGCGCGTAAATCCCATCAGCGAAAGAAGAGGCAGGCTGTCAAAGAGCCTGCTTGCCTCAACATCGGTGAATGGCGGGCAGCTACCCGGCAGGAAGTGGTGGAATGGGTTACGCGCGACAGGAAACCTAAGAAGAAGAAAGGTGGCGCCATTCTCGCGGTCAGGTCACGGCTTAGGCCGGTGGACATCTACTGTTATCTGAAAGCTCGCTTTGGCGAACCGAACGGTTTTCAAAACTTCCTGCGCAAGGATGACAGCGATAACTGGATACACTGGGACTACAGCCTCAAGGCCGGCGAGACCGACGTGTATATCTTGGGCATGTCGCGCGAGATTCATATCATGGTCGGCGAAGCGCTAACGCACCAGCAGTGGCGGGACCTAATTGTCGGTATCAGAACGGACTATGCGAGGATTGGTCCGCAGAAATCTGCCGTACTACAGAGCCTGGAAAAATTCGTTGTCTTCCAGAACAAGTTTGTCAGTATCGCGGGCCTGTGCGCCGACTTGCACGCAGCTATTATCGATGCCCCGGCAAAGACGGCTTTTCCAAAAAGATCGCAAGCATCGCGGCTGAAAACCTTAGAAAAAGCCATGCAAGGAGTATCCACACGTGCGAACGATCTCTTCGGCAACTGTCTAAAGCTTCACCTTCTGATGCCGGTTATGGCCGAGGCCTTCATCAATATGGTGATCCTCATGTTCACCCGCGATGAAATCCGAAATGCCCCTGAGGCCTATCAGGCCTTCATCCGGGCCAAGATTCCCGACCGCCTCGCGCTGCTCAGCCAGCATTGCGATGGCTTTGCACGCGATATCGACAAAAGCACCAACGCCTATGGGCATTTCATGCGAGTCATCGATAAGAGAAATTTCGCATTGCACGGCAATGTCGACCCTATCCGAGAGCAGATCGAGGTGGTTTATTTCGATGGCAGACGCCCGCTCTTCAATACGCCTGGAAACCATGTCGAACGGTTCTTCGAGCATCTCGAAGCGATTCATCGACCCGAAGAGGTCGTGTCCGATTACGAAGCCGTTCATGCATTTCTGTGGGAAATTACGGAATGCCTGAAGCCTCGCACGCAGGCGTTCTTCAAGCAGGTCATTGGGGATGCATATCCCGGATTCGAAGTCCATAAGAAACGGGCTACCCGCATCCTGCCCGACCATGTGATGATGGGTATGTTGCCAAGCATGCTCTACGACGACGACCTAGATGTTAAGTGGTGAGCGAGAGAGTCGTTCTTTGGCCCAATAGCTCTACCCGACATAAGAATTAGCGCGACATGACAAACATGGAATTGGAACACCCAGGGCGACCTGAGGCGCGTTCTCTCGAAGAAATATTCCACGACTTGCGTGTTCTTGCGCAGAGCGCCGGTGCCTTGCATGATATTTCTGCCATCATGTATCGCGATTGGATCGTTGCTATCGATTTGCGAGAAGGTAAGGTCGCCGACGATCCAGAAAAGCGCTGGTCTACCACAAAGCTAAACAGCAATGAGTTCATGCTCTTGCTCGGGCTGATGGTTCAGTCCGCGTCTGATTGCACTTACTCCATCGTCAATCCTGAGAGCGATTTTGCAGACAAAGCTGACAGACTTCTCAGGGAATTCCACGACCGGCTCACACTGGATTCGATGCCGGATTTCGGCGATCTTGCAAAGGTCGAGAGGACACTCGGTGCCGCGGCTCGGGAAGCCATCTATTATGGTGCCGACAGCTTCTTTCTCCATCAGCTAGAGCGTTTTTCCCGAGACCGGTATCGCGGTGATTTTGAATGGCTGATCCGCAATGCCGGACTTTCAGCGCGTCCAATGGTCGAAATCGCGCGGTTCATCATGGAATATACATCGCGCCAGATGTCGGCGATCAACGCGATGAAAGAGGACGGAGCTATTCCGACCAAGGCAGACCTAACGGACAGCCTCTTGATCGCCAAGGCCGAATTGATCAAGAAATTCGGCGCTAGGAAAGCGAACGCCTTTATCGGCAAATTCGCAACGCCTGCCACAAACGCCAATGCGAACTTCACGTCCGCGTTTGTCGCGAACCAGGCCAATCTTGCGCCGCTGATCGACATTGGGGAGCATTTCTATGCACCAAACGCATATAGGCTAGCTGAGAGCGTCTACGAAAGTCCGACTTATTGGATGATCACCGATAAGACATATGTCGATAAAGCAGCCAAGCATCGGGGCGCCTTTCTGGAGAAAGCAGCAGCTGACCTCTTTCGATCGGTGTTCGGCGCGGCGAACGTCTATGAGAACGTCACGATCCAACCAAGCAAAAAGAAGACAGCCGGTGAAGCCGACGCGCTTATAGTTTTCGGCGAGTTCGTAATCGTCGTGCAAGCGAAATCCAAGCGTGTGACGCTATTGGCAAGAGCCGGTGACGAAGAGGCTTTGACGAAAGACTTCGAAGGCGCCATTCAAGCCCCATACCGTCAAGCCTACGAGTTTGCCGAGCTGATCCAGGCAGGAGCGGAATGCAAAACGAAAGAGGGCAAAACACTGACGTTCCCGCCAACAGTGCGGACGTTCCCGGCCGTCATACTGAGCGACGCTTTTCCTGCCGCGACGTTTCTTTCAAACATTATGCTGAAGCGAAGCGACAGGATCGCGCCTGTCATTTGGGACCTCGGCGTTCTCGATTGTGTGGCGCGCATGCTGCCGACGCCCATCGAGTTTCTTTACTACCTGAAGTGCCGCTCGGACGTGTTCGATAAGGTGCATTCGGATAGTGAATACAATTTTCTCGGCTATCATTTGAAATACAAGCTGGCGATGGATCCTGAATATGACTTCATGAATCTTGAGAAGGATTTTGCCGAAATCGTCGAGGATTTCATGATGCCGCAGGATGTAGGGGTGAAGACGGTTCGACCAGTTAGCATCCTTGAGCGGTTGGACATTCCGGTTATCTCCGAATTGTTCAAGAGCCTGAAGACGGCACCTCCCGAACTGATATCGGTAGTCATCGATCTCTACGATTTTTCCTATGGCTCACTGACGGACTTATCTAAGACCGTGCTGGCAATCCGAGAAGAAGTTGCGGCGGGCAAGGAGATGAAATCGTTCTCGATTTTAACAGAAACGGGTGACCTTACCTATTTGGTTTGCCAGAATCTGAACGACAAAATATGGCTGGCCGCTGAGGCAATCGGTCAAAAACACAAGTATGATTCGAAGCGCGATCGATGGTACGTCATCGTGGACGATATCAGCACATCAGCGCCTATCGATGCGGCCCTCCCGCTGGTGGAGAAGTGGCATGAGGATGCTAATCTAGCCGAAAATTCCCGCAAGGTAGACGAACTATTCAAGACCAAATGGCAGCCACGTACCATTCCCCCTAGGCATCAGAAGAATGGGCCGAAGTTGACATGACTTGGCATTCATTTGGAGATTGAATGACGCGGGAGGGGTGCACGGAAAACCCCAAATGAAGGTGGCGGCCCGGTTTTCCCAGACCGACCAGGTTGGCCGCGATCGCTTGATATTGCCTGCAGTCCGCCTGAACGACGGATCGCTCAGGCCGTCCACGCGGTAGGCTCCCGACGATTTTCTTCAAGTCGTCAAGGATCGAAGCAATATGCGGCCAGGGAAAGTCTGTCGGATCGTCGATATCGCGATCTGCACCAGCGATAATTTCGAGCTTGGCGACGATGCCAAGAAGCGAGCGCGCCTGTATGTGGGGGAGTTTGTCCTGAAGCTTTAAAACCGCAGTTGTGGCCTCGACCTCTGCTTGGCAGGCTATCGAATACGGCCGCACCTTCTCGAAAGCGCTACGGGCATCCCTCAATTCGCGCATCTGCTCGGGACTGCCCTGTCCGTCCGCATTTCCAGTGCTCAGGATCGCGTCGAGTGCACGGGCGTGACGCACGAGCGCCTTGGTGCGAGCGCTGCGCAATGCCGCTTCCGGGTCCGCCGGAACATCCGTGTGGCGCGACACTCCGGTGGCGGGAGTTTTTCTTCCAGGCGTAGGGCCGCCATCTCCGGTCTGCGCTCCGCCATTTTCTCTTCCCGGACTGCGCTCACGGTCCTGACCGGGCTCGGCGTCCGCGGGTGAAGGCGAGCAAGTGCGCAACCTATGGCATGCGAAGGGGAAGCAGGCGTTCGATGCGGAACGGCATGAAGAGCAGATGGGCGGGTGGACGTAGCGAGGGTTGGTGCGAGTGGCGGGCGGGGCGAAGCCGCAAACAGCGTAGCCCCGCCCTCGGTGCGCCAGGGGCCGACGCTGCGTGTAAAGATGTGGAATGTCTCTATTGGGGCCCGACACCGGTGTGACAGGTTTCGAAAGGCAGAGTGATAAACTGCCCCTTGAGGCCGCGAACGGCATCCTTGGTCGGCTCCGTTATTGCGGTAACACTCATTGTACGTGATAGTTGCGGCAAGGGGAAATCGGGCAACGTTTCTAACTCAATGTTCGACAGCAACAGGGGTCCGCTCTTTGGGGTAGTGACAGCGATATGTTTCGCTGTCCTTTGCTGCCTGATTTTTGCCATGGGCTGGTCAATTGGATCGCTAGACACCAATTACTCCCAGCGTGCCGATCAGAACTCCCAGCAATATATTGCCGACACCAAGCAGCGCATAGAACATGAATGCGTCAAAGTCGAGCCAGCCCGCGTTCTTGAATGCGTACAGGAAATAGTAGAGGCCTCCCGCGAGTCACAACGCGGCGAGTATGACCTTTCCTTGCAACAGGAAATGGCCACTTGGGCTCGGTGGACTTTCATAACCACCCTAGCCGGCCTGTTCGTAAGCATCGCGGCTCTTGCCGGTCTCTTTTGGTCCCTCGCTCAAACGCGTACCGCGATTTGGGACAATCGGCATTTCGGGGAGGCCCAAGTGCGCACGGTCGCATCAAATACGACATTGTCGTCGGAAGCATGGAACGCTTCGTGGACATCAATATCTCCTCACGCCCGGCGATGGCGGCGGACCCGCCCCAGGTGCACATTGAGCGCAGCAAGACAGGCAACGCATCCGACTAGCAGAGAGATCGCCATGAAGGCTCCAATCTTGGCACTGTTCATAGTGCTAACCACTCACGCAAGCGCGCAAGAAACCCAAGGAGTGACCGGTGAAGGCCCATCCGTAGCAAAGCAACAGGCCCAGCAATCCAATGACGGAAGCAGCGGCATTGCCAAGACGGGGCTGCCGGTGACCATTGTGGAGACCCCAGGACAGTCCTCCCACGCAACTGAACGCGAAGAAAAGGCCGATCAGCACGATGCTGCCGATCTGGACGCCCAGGTACGCGCTGCCAATGCTGCCGAGAGAGGAGCTGCAACCGCTGAAAGGCAGGAAGTACCGGCATGGGCCCAAATCATCATCGGGGCCGCTAGCACGCTCATTGCCGTGATCGCTTTGATTATCAGCGTTTGGACGGCTATCACCAGTATTCGAACCACGAGAGCGCAGTTGCGTGCTTATGTCTGCTTGGAGGGTGTCACGGCCCCAACCGGGTTCGAGGCCGAACAGATCACCGCCGTAGCCCACGTCAAGAATTTCGGCGCGACCCCGGCTTCTAAAATGTCCCAGTGGACGCTCATCAAACTTCGCGAGTATCCGTTGGTCGGGGACTTGGAACCCTTTGACTCCGCCGGCCATCCCAACCAACTGGTTTTGCCGCCCAGCGCTATTACACTTTCAATGCCGACACACCGCGCTTTGGAAGCGTGGGAGATCACTGCCATGAAAAAAGAAGAACTGGCGCTCTACGTCTACGGGCAAATTGACTACTTGGACGCTTTTGGCTCGAAGCGGTCGACCAAGTTCCGCATGAGAAGCACCGGGGAGCAAGCCTTTAAGCTCGGTGTGTTCAAGGCCACCAAGGAGGACAATAGCTACACCTAGGATTGCCGCAACCGCGAGGGCGCAGACGCAAGCAGCCGAATAGCCGGCGCATCGTTCAACCTCTTTTGATTCGGATTAGGCTATGGGCGCGGAAATGGCGCTTCGGCTGCTACATGTTCAACGGGGATACATCCCAAAAAAGCAATCCTCACCGTCTGACGCCAGTGGTTGCCTGTTCGGTTTCGATCCGTATTTCAATTTCATGCGCCTTCGACACTCCCAGGCTGACTAGTCGGCCGAGCGTGACGTCGATCCGTGCCCGTTCTGGATGATCGCGGCCGAGCAGAGATGGATCTGCCACCGCCACCATCTCAAACCATTCCGCAACCTTTCGTCCGATGCCGAGGGAGTGCCACATCGAAGGGTCGTCTCGTGTGGCATGGAGCCATGTCTCGACCGCGAACAGGAGGAAATCCAGGTGCCGCGCCGTGGGTGCGACCGACAGGCTGTTCATCGTGCAAAGCGCAACGAACGCAGTCGGGCCACCGGGCAGCAGAGGTCGTAGCGTGTCGAGAATTGGATCTACCCGATCGAATACTGCTGGGACCAGATAGCTCTGGGTGCCGGCGAATGGGTTGTAGAGATTCATTAGCAACTTCGCGATAACCGGCCCTGTGTTGTGATCGATCCGTAAATCTCCAGGCCGGTTGTCCCATGACCAGCGTACAAGTGCCTTCGTGCGCGTAACCAGGCGACCGCGAAGCTGGCGTGCGCGATCGGCATGGCGGCTCCTGTCGTTAAAATAGCAGACGTCGGCGGCGTGGATGAGCGTGTCGGCAACATCGCAGAACGACCGGTCGGGAAGCTCAAGAAGAGGCAGCAGAAGCTGCTCGAAACGGTCATGATCCGCATCCAGCAGCGCAGATGCGACCAGGATATAGAATTGGCGATTCCAACCGTCCGGCGCCCGGTTCAACTCCGCGTCCGCCGGATAGCCATGGGCATTCGCGCGTGCAGACCAAGGTGCATAAGCGTCGATCACCTCATCGTACCAATCCGGCGTCGCACTCCCCTCGGCGTTCAGGAGGCCCAGCCATTCAGCGATGCCCTGTGTGTCGACGTGGATCGACGCCTTCTTCGACTGCGGCTCGACACCATCCTCATTGCATTCAAGCTTGTGCGCTGGGTTGGCGGAGACCCTCACCCGCGGCCTGTTTCGCAAAGACGGCTTCTCTTCCGGAAGGACAGGCCAAGACGGTTCGGGTCCGCCGTCGAGCCAGGCGATCTCCGCTGCGACCGCGTCTCGATCAAGGCGCGTCTTCTCGACATCATAAATTTCGCGGTCCGCTGGATCCTCATCATAAGGTTGCCAACGCCAGCGGCGGCACGCGAAAGCGATCCGGATGGTCGATTTGAGAAGTCGCGGATCAGTCTCATTGATGCGCACCAGCGCGGCGATGAAGGCTGGCACGGCGGCGCGATCGCAGCGGGCAGCTGCTTTCATAAGAAGATTGCGATCTGCTGGGAGCCTGCGCCGATGCCAGAGGTGGATCAGCGCGCAGATTCCCATCCCAGGCCGGTTGAACTGCAGCATCTCTCTGGAGCCATAGGGATCTTTCTCTTCTTCGAGCGCCTTGGCAATGACAGCCCGGACCCACCCTTCATTCTGGTCCAGAAGGGTATCATCACCATCGCGTGCGACTAGCATGGCCGTCGCGATCAGACGTGTCGATCGCGACTTGAGATGGTCGGTGTCGCTGTCGTCGGGCAGATCGCCGGCGGCATAGTCCACCGCCTCGCGCGCGACCTCCGCCGAACCCTTGGCGGGATCATTCGTCGCCAGGTGAACCTTCGCTTCGACCGTGCTCGAATGGACGAGCTTCAGCCGGCTCTCTTCGAGCTTCGCCAGATGTTCGGCTTCAGATGGCGGGGACTGGTATCCGCGTCCGCCATCGACCTCGACCCAATTGGCCTGGTCGAGCATGTTGAGGGCATAGGCCCCCATGAACGCGGCGTCTCCAAAGCTGGCATGATCGGCATAGGGTCCGATCTCGTCGACAGCCCTCCCAAGCAATGCACGAAGGCCGCGTCCAGCATCGTCATCGGCCAGATAGTACGGAACGAGTTGTTCGAGCATCAACCGGCGCGATGGACGCTTCGCGAGATCGGCCAGCTTCACCCGGCCGTTCGGCTCCTTCTGTCTCAACATCATATGTCCGAACGCCTCATGGGTGGCCCGCGCGCGATCGTTGGCGAGCAAATCCGGGTTGGCCATGAAAGGGACGAGCGCGTCCCTCGTGCCAGGCCAATGGGATACGAGTGCATCAATCGCGATCAGAAGATAAGCCGCACAGCTGCCCTCCGGCCCGAGGATATCGCTGAGAACGGCCCGAACGTCTTCGCCCTTGTCGAGCCGCTCTTGCGACCATGCTTCAAGCGCCATGAGTCCCGAGGCCGCGGAATATTCCTGTGCTTGATCGCGGGCCCAGAAATAGGTCTGAACCCAGGGAAAGAAGCGCGGCTTGCCGTCGACGACGACCGTGTAGCCGTTCGTTTCCCTTGTCTTCCCGTCGGCATGGAAGGCCACGGCCGCCTCGACGAGCTTTCGAATGAGCGCCAGCCCGATGTCCGGCGCCACATCGAGCAGATCGAGGAAAGGTGGCTGTGCCGGCGAGGGCGGCATATAGTCGGTATCGGCGAAACTCAGCGCGCGGTCCATGGAATCGCGTCTCGATTTGCCGCGGCGCGGCGGTTCGATCAGGCTGGCCTCGACGAGCGCGGCAAGCTCAGCGGGCGCGACGCTCGCCAGCGTTCGGCTGAATGGCCGGATCTCCTTGACCTTGTAGCGATCGTTTTCGGCCGCCACCGCCGTGAGATAGGCTCTTGCCTCGTCCGGCGCGTTCGCCGCCAGCAATAGCGCCATGGTGCGAAGATCCTCGATCATCCGCTGGCGTGCTTGCCCTTCAAGTTCCACGGCATCTGATGGAGATGGGATACTGATCTGGGTCATGTACAAGTCGAGCTGCATCAGCCATTTGAACAGCATCTTAGCCGCTGCCTGCCCGTATTCGGAGACACTCAGCGCGAGGAAGAACTGAATCTCGATGAGTTTGACGACGACCCCGATCGCCTGGATCTGTATCTCGGCGGCATGAGCGAAGCACCACATCAGCACGGTCGGTGCCGATGGGGTCGCTGCCGCTCGCAACGAACTTGGCGGCATGGCCGGAAGCTTGGCGCCCTTTGCGGCGGCTCGCGAAAATAGCTCGGCGGCCGAGACCGTCTCCACTGCGGTGATCGCCGTGCAAAGCTCGATCAGCAGGGCGCCGCCCTGAGCAAGCAACGCCGCGCTGCAGCGGTTCAGAAGCTCCGGGGAAAGCTCGGATCTAACGATCGCCATGAGCGCCTGGCGCCGCCACGCACCGTGCGCGCCTGGAGGCGACAGTGCGGCCAGGAGAGCCTGCCAGGCCGAGCCGTCTTGCTCCTTTTCGAGCGCGAACCGGCCCGCGAACTCGATACCTCGCGCCAAGCGCGGCGAGGGCGGAACCGTGAGGTCCAGACCGGCAAGGAGCGCCAAGTCTTCGTGCAAGCGTGCGCCGATCGCCCAGTCGCGTAGCACGTCATGATAGAAGCCGAGGCGGTCGCGCTTCGGTTCGCTCAACGTAAGGCTGCGTAGCAAATAGTCACGGGCCGGTGAATCGATGGACGCCTCGATCGTATCGAGGCCGGCAAGCGTTGCCGCAGCAAGCTCGGCGAGAAGGCGTTGGCCTGCGCGCACGAGCTCCGGCTTCGCGCCGTCCGCGCTTTGCCACCAATGGTCGGCGAGTGCCGCCTCGGTGCGAATCTCAACTGTGCTCGGCACCTTGAGCAACTGGGTCAGGCGATAGAGATTGCGGGCAATGCTGGCGGCTGGATGGCCCCGTGAGAGGAGCGCGCTTAGTTCCGGTGCGGCCGCGCTCAGAGCCGCAACCTCCTCGTCGTCGAGTTCGCCCACGAACACCAGATGTGGCGCGCCCAGCACAGCGAGCGCGTCTTCGGCGAGCCAGTTACTCCCCTCGACACCGAGAGTGGGCCGGGTAGACACTACGACCGAGAAACCGTCTATCCCGGCGATCTCGCGAAGGACGTCATTGACAGTGCGGCGCCGCTCCTCCGAGGCGAACATTTCGAGCCCGTCGATGAAAAGGGTTCCGCCGCCGCCGGCGGCAAGGTCGCCGAGGAAATCCTTGGCAGTTCCTGGGACGTCGAGCCGTTGCGCGAGCGCCGCCCAGCCGCCATCGGGCGTTCCGATCGGATCAAGGACAATGACATGCGCCTCCCGTCCTTGCCGCTCGGCAAGATGGCGCAGCACATAGGATTTGCCGGCACCAGGTTTGCCCGTGATCTCGATGAAGCGGTGCTTGTCACGGGCCGCTTCGAATGCCGCCAGCGCGCTCAGGCGCGGCAGATTTATGCCGCCGACCGACGTGCCGATGTCCATCAGCGCGAAGCGGGACATTTCCGCCAGCCGGGCGCGCGCCAAGGTATAGTTGCGTGCGCCAGCCAGGCGGAAACCACGCGCCGCCAGCGCTGCGGGCAGTTCATCGCGGGTGATTGAACCTCCGGTCTTGCCGGTCAGGATGACCAATTCGATGAGATTGCTCCAAAGCGCCTTGGCGCGCGACGCGTCCTCAGGCGCGAGCACCTGCCCCGCGACCGTGAGCGCATGCGTCCGGGCCTGCGGGGCGCCGGACTCGAAGTCGAACTCCAGGATTAGAAATCGCCGGATAACGTTCCAAACGCCTTCGGCGTCGTCCGCCACGCCTTGGGCGACAAGATTGATGCGAAAGGTCTGCGCGAAGCCGCGCATTGCATCGCTGCCGACGCCCTTGAGGGCTAGCCGCGCGAAGAACTGTGCCCCCGTCTTTGCCGTGCGCGCCCATTCGAGCACGTCCTGATAAGGACCGGAAATTGCAAAGCTGGTGCGCTGGGTTGCGACTGCGAATAGATGGCGGTCGGCCGGCTGGCTTTCGGGAGCGCTCCGCGCGATCTGGCCGCAGACGCTCTGGAAAACGCTGTCCTTCGGCGCAAAACTGATCGTGCGCTTCGACTGGATCTCAAGCAGCGAGTCGCCTTTACCCGATGCCCCATGAACGATCAGATCGTCCAGTGCGTAACCTTCGTCGACCCCCTGGAACTGCACCCGTTCGATCCGGGCGTCCGGCAGTCCGCGCGCTTCGCTGCCGGCCAGCATTTGAAGGAGATAATAGGCGCCCAGTTCGCCCTCAATATAGGTTCCGGCACCCCCGCGCCCGACCGGACTGGAGCCGCTTTCCTCCTCCTTCGCTGGTTCCGCCGGCACCTGGTCCATCGTGCTCAATTGTTTAGTCCCGGCCCACATGCCGCTCCGTTGCCATATAGCGCGCGCATGATCTCAATTCGACTGGTTTCGGATAGCAATTCGAGGATCGCGTGCCAGCGGGCCTTGATTTTTGTGTGCGGGATCATATGGAATGAAACTCGATTGGAAAGCATCTTCGGCCACGTCCGGACCCATTTCTCACCGACGATCCAGACCCGCGCCACGAAAAGGTGGAAACCAATCGCTTGTTAGGATTCGCCAATGCCGAACAGCGTCCACCTCATTCCCCGCAACCGTCTCTGTTGGATACCAAACGACTTGCGATTGGCCCACGAGTATTGCTTCTTCCTTCATGACGAGAGTGCCCGCCTCATGGTGGAGTATGAAGGCGCGGAGGCACATGTGGTAAGCTTCAAGTTCCGCAACAAAGCGGAAGCGAAAGCATTCAAGAAACACGCAGCTAAAGCCGACGCTATCGCAGCGATGCGAGCGGGCGGATATGAGGCCGAAGCGCGAAAAGCCGTGTTAAATCAGATCACAATCGCGATGGTGTCTGATTGCCTGCATCATATCTACGAGTCGCTTCGATGCCTTGAAAAGCGAAAGATAATAGTGGCACTCAACCTGCTACGAAAGCCGCTTACCGATAATCTTCTTTATCTCTCGTGGATGCTTGGCGACGAGAACGGTTTCTACCATGCCTTCACAACAAACAGTCCCAGAGGAATTACATCAAGTATATTGAAAGGAAAATGAGTTGAAATTCTGTCGAGCGCACTAGCTATGACTGAGGTGGCTGAGGTTCTCGATTCCGAGTTTATTGATCGGGCACTCTTCACACAAGCGAACCCATCAGGCTTTCAGAAGCTGTTCCAGCACGCAGTGCATCTCGTCGCTGTGCAGCGAATTGAGCTTGAGACCACGCCCGAAAACTTCAATTTTATCTTCAAACGCCACACCGACGACGATTTGTACGAGCTGATCTATGACGTGCTCCCGCAAGTCCTTCTTTACCTCTCACATGTCATCTTCGGTCTGTTTGAGCGGATAGCCCTTCCCGATGACGGTGGCAAGAATGCCTTCTATGTTCGATCTATCCTTGGATTTTATCTGGTAGAAGGAGAGGAGAATGAGTCCCATGCCACGAAGCGTTTGGCTGGCCTGACATGCGTGAAATGTGTGAATCGGCCCTTTAATTGCGGGTGGTTGTCAATCCGAGTTTTGCTCTGTCATCGCCGGGGTCATGGTCCTTTTCGAGGTCGAATGCCTCATGATGATGTTCGGGTTGGGCGCCTCAACGTGTGCAACGAAGTTCGAAGTCGACGTCAGCCGATTCAACGAGGTCACCACAACCTCCGTCCCGGCGGGGACATCACGGGTTTCGGAAACGGGCCCGCGATTGGGATCGAGCGCGGATCTGTCAGGCTATCTTTTCGCCGCCCCACTCAAAGCTGGTGCCGTCAACCCAGAGGCAGTGGAGCAGAACCGCGATCTTGCGAGCAACCGCCACTTTCGCCTTTTTCATACCGATCCGCTTTGACAGACGAAGGCCCCACGCCTTCAACGAAGACCATTTCTTCGTTCGATGCATGAGTACGCTTGCCGCCTCGTAGAGATAGGTTCGCAAGAGGCGATCTCCCCAATGAGATACGCGGCCGTTGATATCTGTTTCCCCAGATTGTTTTCGCCGCGGTGTCAGACCAAGGTAGGCGCCGACGTCACTGGCCGAGGAAAAGCGCGAAGGATCATCGATCGTGTGGCGGTAGGTCAACGCCGTCACGACGCCGACGCCAGGAACCGTCATAAGCCGGCGCGTGGTGTCATCCTCACGAGCAAGGCGTCGTACCTGCCGGTCCAGCTTTTCCTGTTCCGTGCAGGCCTGTTCATGGACGGTCAGAAGCGGCTCGATCACGGATCGAAGCTGATGCCCGTCGACAACCAGCTCCACGACCTTTCGCCGAAACTGCGCACCGATTGAGCGACTGAACTGCAGCCCGTACTCTTTCAGCATTGACCGGACTTGGTTCTCGAGATCGCGGCGGATGGCGACAAGTCGCGATCGCGCCACCAGGAGGGATCGGGTTGCCTGGCTCTCTGTGCTTTTAACCCTGACCTCCCGATACCAGCCGACGCGAACCAACTCGGCCAGGCCGCGGGCATCGTTCTCATCACTTTTGTTCATTCGAACTGAAAGTGCCGCCTTCGCATGCCGAGCATCAATACAGACGACCGGTAATCCGACCCGTTTAAGCTCATGCCAGAGCCAGCTGGACATTGCGCCGGTCTCGAATCCGATGCGCTCGGCGTGCGGTGCGCGTTTGCGGAGCAACTCGGTCAGTGCTCCCGGATCGGACTTCACTTTCCCTTGGAAGACACACCTTCCAGCATCATCGACGACGCAAACGCTGGTCTCTCGCTGCGACACATCCAATCCGACATATTGCTTCACTGCGGCCTCCTTGATCTCACTGGTCGGCGGCTTTTGCCGTCCGCCGAGTCTTCGTTCAAAGGAGCGACGGCAGCAATTACATCATCGTGTCCAATTTTGGCTCTGACTCACTTTTGATGAAAATGGGGTGCCGGCTGGCGTTGGTTTCACGCAAGGAATCAATGGCATGGGCTATACATTGCGGCCTTCGACCCTCGTCCCTCGCGGCTTTGTGGTGGACGACACCGCCGTTGACGATGAGGTGATGTTGATCACGGTCCGTCCTACGAGTACGGCGAGCCTCTGTCCGGGCTGCGGAACGAGGTCCCAGCGGATCCACAGTCGGTATCAGCGGCGCCTTGCGGACCTGCCTATGGCGGGCAAGCCTGTTCGGATCGTCGTTGTGGCTCGGCGGTTCCACTGCGGCGCCGTGTTGTGCAGCCGGCGGATCTTCGCTGAGCGTTTCGACGGGGATGTTCTGGCGCCGTGGGCTCGGCGAACCGCCCGGCTCGACCAAATCGTCCATCACCTTGGGCTTGCGCTGGGCGGCAGGCCCGCAGCCAGCTTCGCCAAGAGGTTGATGCTGCCGGTGAGCAACGACACGTTGCTGCGCATCGTGCGGCGGCGCGGTAGTCCGCGCTTTGTCCCGCCGAGCGTGATCGGGATCGACGATTGGGCGTGGCGACGAAATCAACGCTATGGGACGATCATCTGCGACCTTGAGCGGCGCAAGACCATCGCCCTGCTGCCTGACCGTGAGCCGGCGACGGCCCAGGCCTGGCTCACAGACCAACCCCAGATCGACATCGTCGCCCGCGATCGCGGCGGTGGCTACGCTCTTGCGGCCGCCAAAGCGCTGCCTGGGGCGATCCAGGTGGCCGACCGCTGGCACTTAATGGAGAACGCCAGCCGCGCCTTCCTCGACGCAGTTCGCAAATCCATGCGGTCGATCCGCGCCGCGCTTGGTGCCGCCACTATTGATCCAGAACTGCTAACCGCCGCCGAGCGGATTCAATATGAAGGATACCTTCGTCGGGAAGACACCAATGCCGCATCCTCGGCATGGCCAAGGACGGGACTACGATTAAGGAGATTGTTCGCCGCACCGGCCATAGCCGCGGCGTAGTCCGCAAGGTTCTGCGAGGCCAGCGATCTGACGTCTTTCGAGTCCGAGAAAGCTCGCTGGAGCTTTATCTTCCTTGGCTCGACGCCCAGTGGACGGCTGGGGAGCGCAATGCAACAGCACTCTGGCGGCGCCTCAAGAACCAGGGATTCCGTGGTTGCTTGCGTGTCGTCACCGAGTGGGCCACGCGTCGCCGGCATTCAGATCAAGTGAATGGCGACGCCCTGCGCCGTGCACCCTCGGCCCGAACCATTGCGCGGCTAATGACCATCGGTCGCGACAGCCTCTCTAAGTCCGAAACCGTCACGGTGGCGGCGATCGAGGGCGGCGTGCCTTTATTGGTGGAGGCCCGGGAAATCGTTGCAGGCTTCCAGGCCATGATCCGCAAGAAGACTCTCGCCGATCTCGAACCTTGGCTGGAGCGGGCCAGATCAAGTCTGGTCGCCTCGTTCGCCAATGGCGTTCTCAAAGATCGATCGGCCGTCAGCGCGGCGATAACCTTGCCATGGTCCAACGGTCAGACCGAGGGCCAGATCACCAAGCTCAAGCTCGTGAAACGCCAAATGTATGGCCGAGGAAAGCTCGACCTGCTTCAGGCGCGCGTCATCGGCGCTGGCTAGGTTCAATCATCACCAAAAGTGCGTCAGAGCCAAAATTGGACGCCGATCTGGAGTGCGCCCCTCGGGCCGGACAAGGTCAAGCCGCAGTTTTGACCATCTGCCGGGCGTGTTGGTCCTCGAACTGTTGCGGGCTGAGATAGCCGAGCGCTGAGTGCAATCGGCGGGTGTTGTAAACCTCATCAATGAAGCGGGGAAGGTCCTCAGCGACGTCGGCGAAGGTTTCGTAGGCCATCGGATAGACGGCTTCGACCTTCATCGTCTTCATGAAGCTTTCCGCTTTCGCATTATCGTAGGGATTGCCGCGCCGGCCCATCGATCCAATAAGATCGTGCTCGGCGAGAACGTTGCGGTAGAGGAGTGCGGCATATTGCGAGCCTCGGTCCGAGTGATGGACGCAGCCCGGCGGGGGTTTTCGTCGTTCGATTGCCGCCTTCAATGCTGCAACGGTCAAGCGCGCGTCGATCGACCGACCGATGGCGTAACCAACGACCTTGCGTGACCAGGCATCCAAAATGACCGCGACGTAGACGAAGCCCACCGCAATCGTCACGTATGTTATGTCGCTCACCCAGAGCTGGTTCGGGCCGTCGGGTGTCACGTTCTTCGCCAAGTTCGGGAAGATCGGCAACTCGTGATCGCTGTCCGTAGTGGCGATGAAGCGCCGCCTGATCCTGGGCTGCAGATCGTGCTCGCGCATCAACCGTCTGACCTTCTTGTGGTTGACGACGATGCCGCGCTGCCGCAGCGCCGCCTGCATGCGGCGATAGCCGTAAGCTTCGAAGCTGTCGGAGATCTCACCCATCGTCTCGACGAGCGCTGTGTCATCCACGGCGGTTTCGGGCTGATCGTAGTAGGTTGATCGCGCGATCCCCATCAGCCGGCATCCTTCAGCGATGGAGACATCGCCGGGCCGGTGATCACGGATGTAGTCCCGCTTCTCGGACGTGGTGCGCTTTTCAGAGCCCCCTTTAGAAACTCAATTTCCAAGGCTTGCCGGCCTACCAGCCGCTCCAGCGCTGCGATCCGCGCCTCATAGGTCTGCATCGTGTCGGCCGCCGCCACGTCTTCGTCGAAGGAGCCAGCCTCGTATTTCTGAACCCAGATGCGGATCAGGTTACGCGGCAGTTCGTGCCGCTTGGCGAGACCATGCAGCGTCTCGCCGGACAGGAACTCCTGTGCTACCTGACGTTTGAACTCGATGCTGTGCGTGCGATAAGTCACCATGGGCTTCCATCCTTCGAAAGCCCGGCTTCCAAGTCAATTCTGCTTGTTCATCCTGTCCGGCCCGAGGGGCGCACTCCATTCGGGGGTCAGTTTTGGAAGCCGTTTGACAATCTACCGCGCACCAAGCGCCGACGCCGCCGAACAGGCGCTGACCGCGTTCGAAGCCGGCTCCTGGGCCAGCGTTACCCCGCTATCGGGCAGAGCTGGCGGCGCGCATGGAGCGAGGTGATCCCGTTCTTCGCCTTCCCCGAAGCGGTGCGCAGGATCGTCTACACGAGGAATGCCATCGAGGCGCTGAACTCGAAGCTCAGGCGGGCAATCAGGGCCAGGTGCCACTTCCCGAGCGACGATGCCGCCACAAAACTGCTCTATCTGATCTTGAACCGATCCGAGAAAGAGTGGAAAATGCCGCCTGCTCGCAGGTGCCAGGTTCCAGGACGGGATCGAGGTCATCAAAGGAAGCCGCAAAGCGCCGCTTGATCAACCCCGTCACCCAAAATCCGTCATAGCTCATTTTCCGGCGCCGTGCTTGTAGACGTTGACCACCAACCGGCACGCATCGAGCGTCTTGAAGTAGTCCGTGCTTCGGACTTTCCACCCGAAACTTTCCAGGAGGCCTGCAATCTTGGCGAAATCCGCTGACCAGACCTTCGCAGCTGCCGTATCCCCTCGATGCCAGTGTCGTATTTCGCGGACCAGCCAGTCCCGCAGCTGTTTGTCCCACTCGTGGAACATCCCTGCGGTGACACTCAGCCGGGTTTGGTCGCGCATGCCGCTCAGGAGCTGGTAGAACTCAATGCCGGCGTCGCGAGCAGCCTCGTAGAAATCCCCGGAATCGTCCGGTCGGGATCAAACCGGCCTTTGCTTTGCTCCAGCACTGCAGGGCCAGATCCGGCGGCCCCCGCCGCGCTGAAATGCCTCCCTCCTGCGGCCTCACACTCGCCAGGAGGTACGGGTGCATCCCCATGCCTGACCGGCAGTGCGCTTCGCCGCAGGAAGAGTCCCGTTACTTTCCCGGCCTGGCAGGGCAGCTTGTCTCGGCGCTGCTGAATTCCGATCTGCAAAGCGGCCTCATCCGTCACGCCCTGGGAAAAAAGGGCAGGAGGGCTACGGCTTCCATTTCAGCGTCAGCCGCTGAACGCTTGAGCCGGCTCTACGGCTATTCGGCTGGGGTTTTCCGAAGCTTTTCTAACACAAAGAGCTTGCCCTGGCGCACGGCGTACTCGATTGATTGCGCCTTCGCCAGATGTGCCGCAATCGAGCTGGCCAGCATGCAGCCCGTCCCGCGCATCGATGCGGCAAGACGCGGCGTGTCAAAGCGGACTGATTCGTGATCGGGGCGCAACAGAATATCGGTTGATTGCGGTCCCGATGCATGGCCGCCCTTGATCAGCAGAGCCCGCGCGCCGGCTGCCAGCAATTCCTGGCCTTGCCACACTACGCCGTCCTCATCCACTGCCCGCTCCGAGCCAACAAGGAGTGCCAGCTCGAAGAGATTGGGGGTGACCAGACGGCAAAATGGCATCAGATCGCCTTTCAGGGCGGCGATGGCGCCGGCCTCTAGGAGCGTCCGGCCTGACGTCGACGCCAGCACCGGGTCGAGCACTGCCGGCACCTGCGGATTTTCGCGCAGCACAGCCGCGACGGCTACGACGATCTCGGCCGTTGCAAGCATGCCGATCTTGATTGCCGCCACCTTGTTGGCCTGCAGCGCGGCGCGCATTTGATCGGCCACAAGATCGGGCTGCGAAGGATGGATTTTCATCACGGCTTCGTGCGTCTGCACCGTCAGCGCGGTGACGGCCAGGCAGGAGCGCACGCCAATGGAAGAGAGCGTCTCGATATCGCGTGCAATTCCAGCCCCACCGCTGGAGTCTGATCCGCCGACCACGAGCACATGCGGTTCTCGCCTCAGCGCCATGGCTTTGTCTTTTCGATCCATTCTCGCGTGCGCGCTTCGGGATCGGCATTCAACGTGATGTCGGTGACCACCGCCGCGCTGTCCGCACCAGCCGCGAAGACACCATCGAGCCGGTCGGGGTTGAGGCCGCCGATGGCGACCAATGGGATCGGCGCCACCCGATGCTTCCACGCGCTGATCCGGGCGAGCCCTTGCGGCGCCCATTTCATCTGCTTCAGGACGGTGGGATAGATGGGGCCGAGCGCGATATAGTCGGGCTCGGCAGCGATGGCCGTTTCCAGTTCTAGATGATCGTGCGTGGAAAGCCCGAGCTTCAATCCGGCGTACTTAATCGCCAGCAGGTCGGCCGCAGCCAAATCCTCTTGGCCGAGATGGACGAAGTCGCAGCCTTCCTCGATTGCCGTGCGCCAATAGTCGTTGACGATCAGTTGGCAGCCTTGGACCGCGCAGACGCCGTTCGCGCGGCGGATTTCCGTCCGCAGCGTGGCCTCGTCCCTATCCTTGATGCGCAACTGAACCAGCTTGACGCCAAGCGGCACCAGCCGTTCGATCCAGGCGGCGCTGTCGAGGATCAGGTAGAACGGATCGAGCTTCATGAAAAAACTGCCCTGCCAATTGTCGGCGTCGACGGCACGGCGACGTCACGCGGTTCGAGCATTCCCGAGCTGAAAGCTTCACGACCGGCCTCGACCGCCTTGCCGAACGCACGCGCCATGCCGACCGGATCGGCCGCCTTGGCAACCGCGGTGTTCAGGAGTACGGCGTCAAAGCCGAGCTCCATGACGGTCGCCGCGTGCGACGGCCGTCCGAGCCCCGCATCCACGATCAGCGGAACATCATGGAAATGTCCGCGCATCGAGCGCAGCGCCGTGATGTTGATCGGTCCGAGAGCGGAACCGATCGGCGCGCACCACGGCATCAAGACCTTGCAGCCCGCCGCAAGCAGCCGCTCGGCAACGACAAGGTCGTCGGTGGTATAGGGGAATACAGCAAAACCGTCCTCGCACAGGATGCGGGCGGCTTCGACCAGACCGAAAACATCCGGCTGCAGCGTGTCATGGTTGCCGATCACTTCGAGCTTGACCCAGTTCGTACCGAAGACTTCGCGCGCCATTTGTGCGGTCGTGACCGCTTCCTTGACGGAGTGGCAGCCAGCAGTGTTGGGCAGGATTCTGACACCAAGCGAGCGGATCAACGACCAGAATTCTTCGCCAGCCCTGCCGCCTGCCATTTCACGGCGCAACGAGACGGTCACCACCGCCGTGCCCGAAGCCCTGACTGCATAGGCAAGGATGGCAGGCGAAGGATATTGAGCCGTGCCAAGAAGCAGGCGCGACGGAAGCTCGGCTCCATAAAGCTCGATCATGGCCTAGCCGCCCTGCATGGGCGAGAGGATTTCAATCCGGTCGCCGTCGTTCAACTGGAATTCCGCTCGGTTGGCTTTGTGCACGAGGTCATTGTTGACGGCCGTCGCCAGCCAATCGCCCTCATAGTCGAGCGCGGCAAGCAGCGCCTCCAGCGTTGTGGCGGCAACCTCATGCGCTTCGCCGTTGACCATCAGTTTCATGAGCAAGCTCCTTGGTTCTGTCTTGAGTGAAAACCAGGTCGGCAGCCTGGCGCGCGATGGCGGGAGCCAGGAGAAAACCGTGACGATAGAGCCCGTTGATCGCGATGATTTCACCCTTGGTTTCGACGCGCGGCAAATTGTCGGGAAAGGCTGGGCGGACGCCGACACCGGTTTCAACGATCTCGGCCTCGCCAAAGGCCGGGTGGAGGGCATAGGCGGTACCCAGCAGTTCCATCATCGAACGCGCCGTAACCGGTCCGACGGACTGGCTTTCAATCATCGTCGCACCAATCATGAAACGGTGGTCGGTGCGCGGCACTGCGTACAGTGGAAAGCGCGGATGCAGCAGCCTGATGGGGCGCGACAGCGAGATATCAGGGGTACGCAGGATGAGCATTTCGCCGCGAACGCCACGCAACCTGTCATTTTGCGCTGCCATTCCCGTGCAATCGATCTGACGATCGAAACCAAAAACATGCTGGGCGTCGGCGCCGAAGTGGAATTCAACACCCGTGGCCGCGAGCTTGTCATGAAGTGCTGCCATCGCCTGGCGCGGATCAAGATGGCCCTCAGCGGGGAAGAGCAATCCGCGGCGGAAGCGGCCGGCTAAGTCGGGCTCCAGCAAGGCAATTTCATCTTCCTCGACGCGCCGATAGCCCGTCGTGCGGCTGGCGAACCGGTCGAGCTCGCCCGCATCGCGCGGCGCGGCCAAGACCAGCGTTCCCCGTCGTGCTACCAAGCCGGGCGTTGCGGCGTCCCACCAGGCGGCGGCGTCGCGTCCGAGATCCAGCACCGGCTGCTCGGCGCTTTCACACTCGCACCACGGCGCCAACATGCCACCGGCGAACCATGACGCATTGCCGCCAAGGGCAGGCCTTGTCTCGGCAACGGTAACCGCCGCGCCGCGTGCGGCGAACTCGAAGGCGGCGGTGAGGCCAGCAACGCCCGCCCCTTTGACCAAGACCTTCAAGACCTTCATGATGGCTCACGTGGCTGAGGTATGAGCGGTGCGCCGGTCTCGTCCGCCGGCAGGTAGAGATCGCCGCCCTCGCGGTATTTCGCCGCCATCGCCGCCATGCCCTCTTTCTGTGCCTCGGCGCGGATGTCGTGAGAGATGCGCATGGAGCAGAATTTCGGTCCGCACATCGAGCAGAAATGCGCCACCTTGTGCGCCTCCTTGGGCAAGGTCTGGTCGTGGAAAGACCGCGCCGTTTCGGGATCGAGCGACAGGTTGAACTGGTCCTCCCAGCGGAACTCGAAGCGCGCGCGGGAAAGCGCATCGTCCCTGAGTTTTGCCGCCGGATGCCCCTTCGCCAGGTCGGCGGCGTGGGCGGCGATCTTGTAGGTGATCACGCCGATCTTGACATCGTTGCGATCGGGAAGGCCGAGATGCTCCTTGGGCGTGACGTAGCAGAGCATGGCGGTGCCGAACCAGCCGATCATCGCGGCGCCGATGCCTGAGGTGATGTGGTCGTAGCCCGGCGCGATGTCGGTCGTCAGCGGGCCAAGCGTATAGAACGGCGCCTCGCCGCAGACAGCGAGCTGCTTGTCCATGTTCTGCTTGATCTTGTGCATCGGCACATGGCCAGGGCCCTCGATCATCACCTGGCAATCCTTTGCCCAGGCGATCTGCGTCAACTCGCCGAGCGTTTCCAGTTCGGCGAACTGCGCCGCGTCGTTGGCATCGGCGATCGAGCCCGGACGAAGGCCGTCGCCGAGCGAGAAGGAGACGTCGTAGGCTCTGGCGATGTCGCAGATCTCGGCGAAGTGCTCGTAGAGGAAGCTTTCCCGGTGATGGTGCAGGCACCATTTGGCCATGATCGAGCCGCCACGCGAGACGATACCCGTGACCCGGTCAACGGTCAGCGGGATGTAATGCAGCCGCACGCCGGCGTGGATGGTGAAATAGTCAACGCCTTGCTCGGCCTGTTCGATCAGCGTGTCGCGGTACACCTCCCAGGTCAGATCCTCGGCAATGCCAGCGACCTTTTCGAGCGCCTGGTAGAGCGGCACCGTGCCGATCGGCACCGGCGCGTTGCGCACGATCCAGTCGCGGATGTTGTGGATGTTGCGGCCGGTCGACAGGTCCATCACCGTATCGGCGCCCCAGCGGATCGCCCACACCATCTTTTCGACCTCTTCAGCCATCGACGATGTGACGGCGGAGTTGCCGATATTGGCGTTGATCTTGACCAGGAAATTGCGGCCGATGATCATCGGCTCGCTCTCGGGGTGGTTGATGTTGGCGGGAATGATCGCCCGTCCGCGCGCCACCTCGTCACGCACGAATTCGGGCGTGACGAAATCGGGCAGCGTCGCGCCGAAAGCCTCGCCGTCGCGCTCAAGCTTGCCGTGCAGGATCTCGCGACCAAGGTTCTCGCGAATGGCAACGAACTCCATTTCGGGTGTGATGATGCCGGCGCGCGCATAGGCAAGCTGCGTCACCGCCTTGCCTGCTTTGGCCCTGAACGGTCGGTGGCGAATGGGAAATTCCGGCGTCAGGCGTTCGCCCGCCGCGAATCCGTTGTCCTCCGGCCGGACATGGCGGCCGTCACAGTCCTCTACATCGCCGCGGGCCAAGATCCATTCGTGGCGAAGCCGGGCCAGGCCTTTTTCGATGCTGGTTTCGACAGCCGGATCGGTATAGGGGCCCGACGGATCGTAGACGGTGACGGGCGGCTCGCCGGCTGTCGGATGGACGGAGATTTCGCGCATCGGCACTTTGATCTGCGAGTGGATGGTGCCGGGCTTGTGGATCTTCCGCGAGGCGGGCAGCGGTCCCGTCGACACGGCGGGGGTAAGGGCATTCATCTTGAGGCTCCTTTGCTCATGCATTGGAGACCCAGTTCTGTGCCGGAAGGATGAAAAGACGCTTCTGTCGACCTGCCGAAACAGGACCTCGGGCGTAAACTCCCGCAAAGCGCTTGCACCGTCCCTACGCCAGTATGAACTGGATCAGGTTCAACGGGTCACTGCGCCGCGAAAGCCAGCAGTATCTCAGCCCCTTGCCGGGACTCCCCTGGTGAATGCCTCAAGTTGAACGGGCCGGGGTTGTCTTGTCAAGCGCATGTTCGTCCTGCGGCGGCGGTGGGCGGCAATCAAATTGGGCCCAAATTGGGCCGACGGCCTCGCCACGGGTCGCGGAGAAGTTCCGCGGGAGATAGGGCAGGTGTGGCCAAAGCTGCATTTGCCTCGTCAAACTTGATGTGACATTGACGTAGACGGAACTGCTGCGTTTCAAGGATCTTAAGCCGTCAATGCCTGATCGGAACAGAACTGGTGGGCCGCCCGAACGCCCCACAAACATCGTGCTCTCGATCACCTCCTATTGTCGCCGGAAAAGGGGTGATCGACCAATCGATCAAGTCGACGGCTCGCTGAAGGGCGCCCTCGGTTTCAGCACGGCTGGGCGAAGTGGCAATGACATGTCCAATCCAGTCTCGGAAATCCCCCTTCCTGACGATCGGTGTCTTGGGTTCAACATTCAATTTGACCTCGGCCACACCTGATATAGCAGCTGCCTGAGTGTCGCCACCAATCCAGTCCAGGGTGCCATCTTGATCAGGAAGCAGGAATCGCGCGGCCGCAGTATGCGAATGCTTTTTGCGCAGATCCCATTCCTCGCCAATGACAAGCTTGATGTGCTCGGTGACGAGGTCGACACCGTAAGCTAACTGGACCAGTTGAGGGTCGGGCGCGCCACTAAGACGCGGATTGACTTCAATGACAACTGGACCGCGTTTCGTGCACCGGAGTTCAATGTTAGTTGGCCCCCAGCCAAGGCCGAGAGCCCGCAAACAGCTCAGCGAAACATCGGCGATGCGCTCACGCTCCTGATCGGTTAGCAGGGCCGGATACGTCACCTCACGTATGACGAAATGGGGGAGGGGACCAAAGTCATTGGCGCAAATCGCAACGACCTCATTCCCCATAACATTAATGCTATAGAACGGGCCCTGTGCGAATTCTTCGACGAGTATTTTCGGTGTAGACCGCCATATGTGTTTTCCGCCCAATAGATAGGTCGTATGTTCGGCTACGTCTTCGAGGCTGCGGCACAATCGGACACCGATGCTGCCGCTGCCTACTGCCGGCTTAAGAATCACGGGCAGGCCGATCTCTGCAGCCGAGCTTTCTACCTCCGCCGCATTCGTTGCCAACCGATAAGCCGGTATTGGAACGCCGGCCTGCGCGAGGAGTTGGCGTTGCTTGAATTTGTCGCAGCTTCGTTCAATCGATTCAGGGTTCGGCCCCGGTAGATCGAAATGCCGGCAAAGCTTGCCAACTGTCGCATAGATCGATTCATGGTCCCCGGCAAAGCCAGTAATGCCAGCAATGTCGTGGGTAGCACGCAGCCGCGAACATTCGCGGACCAACGCTTCGAGATTGCCAGTGTCGACACGGATTGCCTCAACGTTTTCCGCCGAAAGATAGTCGTACCGAGGTGGATCAGCCGTCAGAGTAATTGGATGAAGACCAAGACACTGAGCCGCTTGGACGTATAGCTGACCAGTACCCCTATGGCCTTCGACCAATATGAGCGCTCTTCTTCTTACCATTGCTGTTAATCCCGATGTTGCGTGCTGGCGGCGGTCCGAGGGTACCGGCGTCACTTTTATGGCCGTGCCGGACCTCAGACTCGCGGTGCCGTACCATTGTCAACGACTGACGGTTGTAAAAATCTTGTAAATTGATTTGAAGGATCTGTTGCAGCGTTGTTGATTAGGGCGGCGTCGGAGGCTTGCTCCGTTCAAACCAGGTTAGCTGGGGTTGGTGTGTGATCCCGTGGGCCTGGGCGTGACCTACCCCTCGGGTAGGGCACGCCAAGCCACATCAAACTCGCAGCACAAGAACATGCGCTCTGGTCATACCGGCTCATGGTGAGCCCTGAATCTGGAACCGGCCCGATGTGTAAGCAGCGAGTCGTCAAACGGCCCCATTCAATCATGGAGTCACATCATTTAAGATCGCGAAAGCTGTCATTGCGGGTTACGGAACTGCTTTCCGATGACATTCGAAGATGCGATCGGGCGTCAGAACCGGATCGCTGACCGCCGCTTCCACCTCGGCGAGCCCGGCTGATATAATCAGGTCTGAGGCTGCGCGCCCTGTCGTCCCCAGCATTTACATTAGGCAGCCTTGCCAAGATTGTCCCGCAGCAGAACCTGCCTGAGCGCATCGACGAACGTCCGAATATCTGTCGTACTATGGGCAGGCGTAACCGTCACCCTGAACCGCTCGGTTCCCACCGGAACACTCGGCGCCAGAATTGGCTGAACGTATATTCCATGCTGATCTAGAAGCTGGCGGGACGCTTCCTTGCAACGGAATGGATCACCAATAAGCACAGGAATGATGTGGCTTCGGGTCGGCATGACGGGGATGCCCGCCTCTTTCAGCAATCCGACTAAAAGTTTCGTTTTCCGGTGCAGATCAATTCGTTCTGAATCTGAATCGCGAAGATGGCGCAGCGCTGCCAGCGCACCAGCCGCCAGCGCTGGCGCAAGCGCCGTGGTGAAAATGAAACCGATCGAGAAGCTTCGTATGCTGTCAACAATGGAGGCAGGTCCGGTCACATAACCCCCCATCGAGCCGAACGCCTTACCTAGCGTCCCTTCGATGATGGTTGGACGATCCATGATGCCAAGTTCCGCGGCAATGCCGGCGCCTTTCGGACCGTACATTCCCGATGCATGAACTTCATCCAGAAACGTCATTGCGCCAAATTCGTCCGCCATGTCACAGATATCTTTGATCGGTGAAATGTCACCGTCCATTGAATATACCGATTCAAAAACAATGATCTTGGGTCTTGCAGGATTTACACTGCGCAGAAGCTCCCGCAAATGCGCAACGTCGTTATGCCGGAAGACGCGCTTTTCGGCCCGGCTGTTGCGGCATCCACTAATAATTGAAGCGTGGTTGTGCTCGTCAGAAAAAATAATTGTGTCCGGCATCAAAGATGCCAATGTACTCAATGATGAATCGTTTGAGCTGAAGCCGGAAACAAAAATCAATCCTGCTTCCTTATTGTGGAAACCTGCAAGCTCCCGCTCGAGCAACACGTGATAATGGTTGGTGCCACCAATGTTGCGGGATCCTCCGGATCCTGCGCCGTTGGCATCGATGGCGCGCTTCATTGCCGATAGCACTTTGGGGTGCTGCCCCATACCGAGATAATCATTAGTGCACCAAATGGTTATCTCTTTTCGGCCGTCGGGCCTATTGAGCCAGGCCTTTGGGAAGTTGCCAGACTGACGCTCCAGATCGGCAAATTCACGATACCCGCCACGGCCTTTGAGTTGCTCGATTCTTCCGGCGAAATACTGCACATAATCCAAATCAATCTCCTGTTGGGAAGCCGTTCTTCGGCGCGCTCAGTGCTGCTTCACAGCGCACCTGCGCCGGCCCATCGCGTCGCATCCCTCGACAAGCACCAGCAAGATTGGATTTCGACTACGCGCTTGATCTTGCGGGGGTTTCGGGCGCTCCAGCTAATTCGGGTAACGCGCCCCAAAGTGCAAGTGAAGAGAATGTTAAATCTATTTGTTACTGAAATGTCTGAAATTGCATAGTGTCGCAAGGGATTTCATAATTCTGGCCAGTCGTCGTTCGATTCCTGTCGCGGCCTTGTCAGAGCTGCGCTCGGCGGGCTTTCGGGCCCGAGAGCCGCAATGCGCGAGGGCCGCGTCTTGTCGCGCAAGAGCCCTTGAAGCCCTTCGGCGGCGAAACGCTCTGCCAACGCCATACGCAGCTTTTGGACTTGCTGGCCTGCCGGATCATCTCGACGGTGCCGACGTCATCGTCGGTCCAGCCGGTTCGGAGTCGCCTCAGAATCGGAATTTTCTGCCCATCAGACTGGAAATTGACATGTAAGCTTCCCGGCTCCTTCAGATGTCATCATCTCTCGCACACCATCTCATGCCACGCAGATGAGATCGCGCCTTTTTCTGTCGTCACATTCCATTGTCAGAATCGGAAAAGAAGGGTCTCCTTGTTTTTATATGAAACAAAATTTCACAAATAATTATGAAAACGGACATGTTTGCTGCAGACAATTAACGTGCACGTACTTGTCTGCCGCTGAATAACAAAATATAGGCAGCGATTATAACTTATAAACGTAGTGAAACGCGTCAATCGACATTTCCGTAGAGCTGCAGCAGAGACGAGGGGAGTCCCATGGGCCCTATGAAGATGCAGCCCGAGGAGATGGGCAGCCTGTCCGCGCGGATTTACAGCAAGGTGCGGGATGGCTTGATCATCGGCAATTTCGCGCCGGGCGACCGTCTCCTTATGCAGGATCTTGCCGAGCAGCTCGGAACCAGCATTACGCCGGTGCGCGAAGCCTGTCTGCGGCTCGTCAGCGAGCAGGCGCTCGAGTTGCGCTCCGGCAGGTTCGCCGCGGTGCCAGACCTCAGCCGCGCCCGCTACATTCAGATCAAGCTGATCCGCGTGGCACTTGAAGGGCTTGCGGCAGAACACGCTGCCGACCATTTTGCCCCCCCCGATCTCGAACAGCTTGAGACCTTCCGCGCCTCATTTGTAGAGAGCAATAAGGCCGGTAATATCAAGGAAGCGCGATCCTCCAATCGCGCTTTCCACTTCGGCGTCTACCGCCTGTCGCGTATGCCGATGCTGATCGGACAGATCGAAAGCATGTGGGCCTCGATGGGTCCAATCCTTAACGTTTACGATCGGGAAATTCCGCGCGGGTACACCGGCGCGGAAGAACATGACCATCTCATCGAGGCCTTGAGGGCTGGCGACAGGAAGAGGGCCCGCGAGGCGATCGAGAACGACATCCAGCGAGGCTCACATGGTCTTCTGCGCTATTTCGACGAGCGCGGCTCCGGCTGAGCCGAATTGCCCTAAGCACCATCGATCTGCGCGACGCGCGGTGTGCGCAGGCCGGCTGTTTCCCCGCCGTCTACAGTCACCACCGTGCCGTTGACATAGCTCGATTGATTCGAAAGTAACCAAGCGACCACATCAGCGATCTCTTCAGGGGCACCGAAGCGGTTGGCAGGGATCCGCAGTTCGAGCTGCTTCTTGCGCAGTGCATCGCTTATGATGTTGCCCATCATGCGTGTTTCGATCTGGCCGGGGCAGACAGCGTTGAAGCGGATCTCCTCGCCGAACTCCAGCGCGAGTGCCTGGGTCAGCCCGATGACCGCGGCCTTTGAGGCGCAGTAGGCAGCGAGCCCTTCTTCGCCCGTCTTTCCGGCGATGCTGGCCATGTTGACGACTGAACCCCTCCCGAGCCGCAAGCCGTCCAGCGCATGACGGATGAAGAAAAAGACGCTGCGTGCATTAACCGCAAGGACCTCATCCCAATCGTCCTGGGTGGCGGTGGCGAAGGCAATGCGCTTCGACATGCCGGCATTGTTCACGAGCCCCGCGAGCCGGCCGTTGCCAAGTTCAAGCGCACGGTCGACGACACGGCGGCAATCGTCTTCACGGATGATGTCACCGGCAACGAACGTGACACCGTGATTGGCGCGTTCGAGCGCCGCGCCCGCTTCTGCATCTCGGCCGGTCGCCACCACTCTGGAACCGGCAGACGCAAGTTTCTCCACGCAGGCCCGCCCAATCCCGTGCGTGGCGCCTGTTACGATGATCATTCCAATTCACTCCATTGCGTATTTGGCAACCGCACAGTTTGGGGGGCTCGCTTTTGGGCCAATCCCCGCCCCATCAAATCATGACGAACAACGTTGTCGTCACCTAGGATCAGTGGATCAAGTTGTGACGCAGGTTAAAGCCGGTGGACTGGCCCAAGCGCCGGGCCGTCGGCCCAACGGCTAGATTGGCGATACTGCGCATGTGGCCATGTCTTTCCTCGCGTGATGGGGTGTTCCCTAGAAGCGGAGCGATATGCGGGTGTGACGACCGATAAGGCGGACCGGCTATTCCGATAGGGACATCCATACTGTCGCATGACCGACTCGTCATCCCGCAAGGCCAGTAATGCCAGAAGTGCTGCACAATACGCCAAGAACGCACACCGACCAATCAGTGTTTCGACTGTTCGCCGCACACGGGATCGGCCTCTCAGCTGGCAAAACCATGTCGCAATGGCTGGACGTGCATCGCGATTTGCGAGCCTGGTGACGCGGGACTGCGCCGGCACGCTATCAAGGGAACCGGCCGCGACGGCTTGCCGGCGGAGGCTGTGCTGCCCTGCCCCTGCTCAAGCAGCACCACCCACTAAGCATCGGGAACCCGCGTTCCATTTAGAAGCCTCCACGTTGCGGGCCTTTGCCCGGCTGCCGGGAGAATGAAGTCGCAAGACAACACCCGCAATCCGGGCGCCGACCTCTAGGAAGAACTCAGGCTGGCAAGCGCCAGACGAGAGAAGTTGGAAAGCGGCACGGTCGTGCGCGGGGAACCGTCATTTCAACAATCATCCGACCGCAGCGTGTTATGGCACGCTGCCGTGCGGTTCAGCGCGGCTGTTGCAGCACGAATGCACTGGGCACATCTCCTCCCTAAAGACCCTATGACGATTTGGTCGATAGCGAAGTGCGGCTGCTGACCAATGGCTCTGTATTCGAAGGCCACGCTGATCGCTTTGACTTATTCGCCGGCGCTTGATGTCAGGCAACTCGATCGACAAGCCGCATACCGGTCGGGATCGTGTCCCGTAGCGTGGTGTAGCTGACGGCTTGGTCGCCGCGCTCTCCGGCATGGGGCCGGGCTGATCAGCGTGCCACGGCTGGCAGGCTGATCAGAGGATCATCGCTCATTTGGCTGATGGTTTCCAGCGTCATGTATCTGGCGCGCTGCACGGCCCATTCGTCGTTCTGTTCGAGCAGGATAGCGCCAACCAGGCGGACGATGGCGCCATCATTTGGGAAGATGCCGACGACCTCGGTGCGCCGCTTGATCTCGCCGTTGAGGCGCTCGATCGGGTTGGTCGAGTGCAGCTTGGCGCGGTGCTCCTTGGGGAAAGTCATGTAGGCAAGCACGTCGGGCTCGGCGTCGTCCATGATTGTCGCCAGCTTCGGCACCTTCGGCCGGATCTGGTCGGCGACGGCGCGCCATTGCGTGCTTGCGGCCCCGGGCGTTTCCTGGGCGAAGGCGGTGGCGATGAAAGCGGAGACGACGCGGCGCCCGCTCTTGCCGGCATGGGCCAGCACGTTCCTCATGAAGTGGACGCGGCACCTCTGCCATGTCGCGCACAGCACCTTGGTGACGGCCGCCTTGATGCCTTCATGGGCATCGGAGACGACGAGCTTGACGCCGCGCAGGCCACGGCGGGTCAGCTTGCGCAGGAACTCCGTCCAGATCGGCTCGGCCTCAGACGTGCCGACCTCCATGCCCAGAACCTCGCGCCGGCCGTCCGCATTGACGCCGACGGCGATGATGACGGCGACGCAGACGATGCGGCCGCCACGGCGCACCTTCAGGTAGGTCGCATCGATCCACAGGTATGGCCAGTCGCCTTCGATCGTCCGGTCGAGGAAGGCCTTTACCTTGCCGTCGATCTCCTCGCACAGCCGAGAGACCTGGCTCTTGGAGATGCCGCTCATGCCCATCGCCTTGACCAGGTCGTCGACCGAGCGTGTCGAGATGCCCTGGATATAGGCTTCCTGGATCACCGCGGTCAGCGCCTTCTCGGCCATGCGTCTCGGTTCGAGGAAGCCCGGGAAGTAGGAGCCCTTCCTCAGCTTCGGGATGCGCAGCTCGACCGTGCCGGCGCGAGTCTCCCAGTCCCGGTCGCGGTAGCCGTTGCGCTGGGCCGTCCGAAGTGGGCTCTTCTCGCCATAGGCAGCACCCGTCGCGGCGCCCACCTCCATCTCCATCAGACGCTCGGCGGCAAAGCCGATCATCTCACGCAACAGATCGGCGTCGGGTGTCTTCTCCACGAGCGCGCGCAGGTTCATCATGTCGTCGGTCATCGGTAGTCCTTCCGAAATGGGTTGGCGTCAACAACCAAACCCTACCGGAAAGCGCCGATGACCACCGCATAGCCGCTCGCTCGCTACAGCGCTACTAACGGCGCGCTCGCAAGCGGCTTCATAACCGCCGAGCTACACCACCTGATGGGACACGACCCCGGTCGGTCGCGAGGAAGCCCACATCGCCGAGGCCAGTTGCATGGCTGCTGTCTCCGACCTCGTCTTTCGTCAAATGGATTGTGATCCCGGTCGAGGCAGCGAAACCGCGATTGAAGACACCTTCCCGGCTGAGCACCGGCTAATGAAAACCCTGTTGACTTATAACTTATAAGTAGTACGGTAGCACTGTGAATGAACAACGGCGCGGATGGCCCTGAAGGCGAACTCGCCTAGACGGTACTACGATCCGCCAGCAAGCCTCTGCTCCCAAGGCAGACCGCGGAGCCGGCGAAATCGCCGGCTCCGGACCCGGGAACACACGAAAATGGGGAATCACATGACCAAGAATCACGCTTTCCGATCCATGCTCGCGGCGGCTTTCGTCACCAGCGTGGCCGTCCTGCCCAACGCCGCCCAGGCCAAGGATTGGTGGCCCTTCAAGATCAACGCGGCCAAGGGCGGCGATCTGAAAAAAGTCGAGGCACTCGACTATGTGCCGCTGGAAAAGGCCGAGAAGCCCTGGAACCTGTGCGTCTTGTTTCCGCACCTCAAGGACAGCTACTGGGTCTCGGTCGACTACGGTATCGTTGAGGAAGCAAAGCGCCTGGGTGTCAAAGTGACGGTCCTGCAGGCTGGCGGCTATGACGCGCTGCCCAAGCAGCTGTCGCAATACGACGATTGCGTCGCATCCGGTGCCCAGGGTATCCTCGTCGCCGCCATCTCGGAAGCCGGTCTGGCGGCCAAGCTGAAGGAGGGCGACGCCAAAGGCCTTGTCCAGATCGCCGTCGCCAATCCCATTCTGGAAACTCCGATCACCGCGCGCATTACTCCCGATACCTACCAGAAGGGTTTTCAGGAGGGTGAGTACCTCAAGAAGTATCTCGGCGACAAAAAGACGACCGCGATCGGCCTGCCGGGTCCGCAGGGATCGGGCTGGGCTGAGAGCTATATGGCGGGCTTCCGCGACAGCACCAAAACCGGCAACATCAAGCTCGCGGCCGAGCTCTATGGGGAGCCCGGCGTTCCACAGAGCCTACGCCTCGTCGAGGACGCGTTGCAGACCTATCCGGATCTCAATGTCATCTGGGGCGGGGCCGCGGCGGCGGAAGCGGCCGTCAGTGCCGTCGCCGACGCCGGCCGCGACGATGTCGTGATCATGTCGTCCTACGAGAACCAGACGATGCTGAAGCTGGTCAAGGAAGGCAAGGTGCTTGGCTTTGCCGCCGAGTATCCGGTCATGATGGGCCGCATCAGCGTCGACCTCGCGGTGCGCGCCTTGGAAAAGAAGGACTATGAGAAGGTTCTGCTGGTGGCGCCGGGTATCGTGACCAAGGATAACGTCGACAAGATCGACCCGACGCAGATTTTCGCGCCCGATGGGTGGAAGCCTGAATTTTCGGTACAATAGTCCCATCTTCGATGGGCGGCAGACCTCGGCCTTGGCCTGCCGCCCTTTCTGCTTCGATCTCGGTGGTGTCAAAAGATGCTTGAACTTACGGGTATGACGAAGCGTTTCGGGGGTGTGGTGGCGCTTGACGGCGTTGATTTCTCGCTGTTGAGCGGCGAGGTCCATGCCCTTCTCGGCGAAAACGGCGCTGGCAAGTCGACGCTCATCAATCTGATAGCGGGAACCTACGGCTGGACCGAAGGCTCTTGCCGTATCGACGGCCAAACCATTTCCGCGCTGACCCCACAGAAATCCCGCGATGCCGGCGTCGCGGCGGTATTCCAGGAATTCAGTCTCGTCCCCGACCTCACGGTCGAGGAGAACCTGTTTCTTGGACGCGAGATCAAAGGAAGGCTTTTCCTGAATCGGCGCGCGATGCGTGCCCGCGCGGAAGAACGCTTCCGCGACATTGGCTTTCACGTCGAGCTGGACAGCAAGATCGAAACGCTGACCCGGGCGCAAAAGCAGATGGTCGAGATTGCCAAAGGCATGCTTTCGGATGCCAAGATACTCATCCTCGACGAACCGACCGCGTCGCTCACCGACGGTGAAGCGGAAAAACTGTTCGCCGCCATCGCGGGCCTCAAGGCCCGCGGCGTCGGCGTCATCTATGTGTCGCACCGCATGGCGGAGATCCGTCGGCTCGCGGACCGTGTCACGGTGCTGCGAGGAGGGCGCAAGATCGACACAGTGGCCATCGCCGCGGCATCCGATGCTGCGCTCATTGAGATGATGGTCGGCCAGCCGGTCGAACGACTTTATCCGTCAATCAGCCAGCGCCCCGCCGAAATCGTGCTGGCGACCAGGGGGATCAGTGTCTCCGGCACCCTATCCGATGCCTCCATCGTGGTCAGAGCTGGCGAAATCGTCGGCCTGGCAGGCTTGGTTGGCTGCGGCCGCAGCGAACTTTGCCGGGCCGTGTTCGGCTTGGAGCGGGTGACGTCCGGTGAGATCGAGCTCCATGGCGCGGTGGTTCGAGCGCCAGTGCCGCACAGCATGTTGCGTGCCGGACTTTGTTACTATCCGGCTGATCGCGGCGCTGAAGGACTGGCCCTCACCCGCCCGGGCCGCGAGAATGTGACCATGGCCGCCCTGGACGATCCGAGACTGTCCCAGGGCGGACTGCTCAAGTCGTGGCGAGAGCGCCGGGCGATAGCCGCGCCGTTAAAGACCCTGGGGCTGCGACCGATGGCGCCGGAACGCGCGGCGTCGTCGTTTTCGGGAGGAAACCAGCAGAAACTCGTGCTGGCGCGCGGTCTGATGCGCCCGGTCTCGGTCCATATTTTCGATGAACCGACGGTTGGCATCGACGTCGGCGCCAAAAGCGAGGTCTACAGGCTTATGAAAAGCCTGGTGGAGAATGGCGCGGCCATTCTGCTGTCATCGTCCGAACTGCCGGAGCTCGTTCACCTGGCCAAGCGCGTCTATGTCATGCGTGAAGGGCGCATAGTCGCCGAACTCAAGGGCGACGGCATCACCGAGGCGACTGTGCTGCGTCACTATTTCGACGCCGAAACCGGCGCCACGGAGGCGGCATGAGCCCTGACACGCTGCGGCGCCGTTTTCTGGAAACAGGCGGGATCGTCATCCTGCTTCTGGTCGCGGTTGCGGCGGCGGCGGCGATCATCGAACCGCGTTTTCTGAACCGCCTGAACATCCTCAACGTCCTGCGCAATTTCTCCTTCCTGGCGGTTCCGGCGATCGGCCAGATGATCGTCATGACCACCGGCGGTTTTGATCTGTCGGTCGGCGCCACCATGGCCTTGGCGTCCGTGGTCACGGCCGCGGCGATGGCCGCGATGCCCGACGCGCATGGGCTCCAGCTGCTGGTGCCGGTAGCGCTGGCCTTGGCCAGCGGCGCCTGTGTTGGCCTGGTAAACGGCACGCTGGTGGCGCGGCTTTCCCTATCACCTTTCATGGTGACATTGGCATCGTTGTCGATCGTCGCGGGACTTACGCTCTATTACACGCAGGGTATCCCGATCTATGGCGTTTCCGACGCCTTCGTCTATGCCATCGGGCGAGGGCAGGTGCTTGGCCTGCCGCCGGTCTTGCTGCTGGCGATCGTGGTGATCGCCATCGCCATCATTCTGCAGCGTCGGACCGCGCTCGGGCGCCACTTCTACGCCGTCGGCGGCAACGTCGGCGCCGCCCGACTGTCGGGAGTGCGCACACACCGTGTGTTGATTACCGCCTATGTGCTCTCCGGTCTCCTGGCCGCACTCACCGGCGTGCTGATCACCGCCCGTATCGGTTCTGGCCAGTCGACGATCGGCGGGACGCTCGGACTGGAGACGATCGCAGCGGCGGTGATCGGCGGCGTTTCATTGCGCGGCGGCTCAGGCCGCGCCGAGAACGTCGCCATGGCCGCGCTGTGCCTGGCGATCATCGCCAATGCGATGAACCTCACGCAGATCGACAGCAAATTCCAGACGCTGGTGCTGGGTTCGGTGCTCATCGGCGCACTGGCTTTCGACCGAATTGTTCAGGGGAGGCGGGCCAATGTCTGATCGTCCAGACATGGCGGCTCCGGTTGTTCTTGACCGCGCTCGCCCGGACATCCGCCAGTTCGCGTCGCAGGCCAAGCTGCCGGGGCTCGTATTCCTGGCCCTGCTGGGTCTCGGTCTGCTCGACCCGCGCATCGTTTCAAGCGGCAATCTCTGGAACATCGCGATCCAGACGAGTTATCTCGCACTGTTTGCCATGGCGCAGACCATGGTGCTGCTGACGCGCGGCTTCGACCTGTCGCTTGGTTTCACCGTCTCGCTCGTCAGCGTCATATCGGCGATGGTGATGACCGGAACCGGCGATATGCCGATCCTGTGGGGAATCGCCGCCGGCCTCGGCGTCGGGCTGCTGATCGGCGGGCTGAACGGCTTCCTCATCGCCGGTATCGGCATCAACCCGTTGGTGACGACGCTCGGCATGGCCAACATTGTCATGGCACTGGCTTCAACCGTCAGCGGCGGCTTTCCCGTGCCGGGCGTTCCCGAGGCCTTCACGGACGCCTTGGCGGAGGGACGGCTGATCGGCATTCCGGTGCCCATCGTGTTCGCCGCACTGTGTTTCGCACTGTTGTTCCTGATCTTGCGCTTCACCGTGTTCGGCCGCGGCCTGTATCTCATCGGCGCCAACCCGCGCGCGGCGACGGCGGCGGGCGTTCGAACCGGACGCGTCGTTGCGATCGACTACGTGGTCTGCTCGCTGCTGGCCGCGATTGGCGCCATGCTGCTCACCGCGCGCACCGGATCGGGCGAGCCCAATCTTGGCGGCAACCTGACCCTGGAATCGATAGCGGCGGCGGTGGTCGGTGGCGTGCGCCTGACCGGCGGCGAAGGAGGCGTCACCGCGGCTCTGCTGGGTGCCCTGTTCATCACGGTCATTTCCAACGCCATGAACCTCATGCAGGTCGACGGGTATCTGCAGCAGGTTCTTTTGGGCCTCATCATTCTGGCCAGCCTGATACTGGGCCGCGATTACAAGAAACGCTAACAGCTTCGGACCTTAAATGGCTTATCAAGTCTGCATCGACATCGGCGGAACCTTCACCGATTGCCTGATTTCCGAGCCCGGTGGGAAAATCTCGATCTTCAAATCGCCCACCACGCCCGGCGAATTCGAGAAGGGATTCATCGACGTGCTGCACGTGGCGGCGGCCGGATACGGGCTCGATCCCGCGACGTTCATGACCAAGATCGACTTGATCGTACACGGCTCGACCGTCTCGACCAACGCGCTGGTCGAGCGCAAGACCGTCAAGGTCGGATTGATCCTCAACGAAGGACATCAGGACATCCTCGTCCTGCGCGAGGGGCCGCGCAAGGGCGCCTTCCAGTGGCGGCTCGACTATCCCGAGCCCTATGTCCCGCGCCACCTGACGAAGACGGCGCGGGGCCGCGTCGATGCGCGCGGGCGGGAGCTCACGCCTCTGTCGAGATCCGATGTCGAGGCGGCGATAGCCGACTTCCGGCGCTATGGGGTCGAAGCGATAGCGGTCGGTCTGCTTTGGTCGGTCGTCAATCCCATCCATGAAACGACGGTGCGCGAAATCATCGCGCAGGCATGGCCGGAGATCCCGGTGACGCTTAGCCATGAAGTCAATCCGATGTCGCGCGAGTATAAGCGCATCATCGCGGCCGCTATCGACGCGTCGATCAATCCGATCGTGCGCACCTATATCGAGGACTTGCGGCAAGCACTGTCGCAGGCTGGTTTCCAGGGCGAGCTGCTGCTGGCCAACTGCGTCGGTGGAATGATGCCTCCCGCCGAGATGCTGCGGCGGCCAATCTACAGCGTCATGTCGGGGCCGACGCTGGCGCCGATGGCCGCGCTGGCGCTGAGCGACGAAGCCAATGTCATCGTCGGCGACATGGGCGGCACCACATTCGACGTCTCGGCTTTGCGCGACCACCAGATCATCGTCACCCCGGACAGCATGATCCACGACGATTCGCTGGGGATCGCGAAGGTGGATGTGAGATCGGTCGGCGCCGGCGGCGGGTCGATTGCCTGGGTAGACGACGGCGGCCTGCTGCGGGTCGGTCCGCAAAGCGCTGGCGCGCGGCCGGGGCCGGCATGCTACGGAGCGGGCGGCACCGCGCCGACGGTCACCGATGCCAATGTCGTGCTCGGCATCATTGACCCCGATTATTTTCTAGGCGGCCGGATCAAGATCAGCCGCGAACTGGCCGAGAAAGCGGTCGCGAGCATCGCGACGCGGCTCGGCATCCCGCTGCTCGACGCGGCTTACGCCATCCAGACCACCAGCAACCACAACATGGTCGGGGCCATCGAGGAAATCACCATTCGCGAGGGCATAAACCCACGCGACAGTTTCTTTGTCTGCGGCGGCGGCGCGACCGCCATCCACATCGCCGAGATGGCCGACATATTGGGCTTGAAACGCTACATGATCCCGCGCTTCATGGCTGGGTTGAGCGCGTTCGGCGGGTTGATCTCTGATATCACGCGCGAGGAAAGCGCGGTTTTCCTGACCTCGACCCGGCGCTTCGACGCCGCTGGCGTCTCCAACATCCTGGCGCGGTTGAAGGTGTCGGGCGAGGCATTCCTCGAACAGGCCGGCGTTGAGCCCGAGCTGCGGCGTTTCGAGTTCTCCTTTCTTGGTCGCTACGAGTACCAGTCCTGGGAGATCGAGGTCCATTTCGAGGCCGATGAGGCGCGTCTCGACGCGGCGAAACTGCCAATTCTCGTCGAAGCGTTTCATCAGATGCACGAACGCATCTATTCGATCAGATCCGACCGCGACGTCGTCGAATTCACCAACTGGAAGCTGCGCGCGGTGGGCAAGCGGGCCAATCAGGATGCCTGGAAGGACTTCAGGCTGGCCGACCAGGCAACGGCGCCGGTCGCCAAGGCCCATCGGTCAGCTTATTTGCATGAAACCCGGCGGACGAGCTCTCTGCCTGTTTACGACATGGACCAGCTGGGCGCGGGGGCGGCGCTTGATGGGCCATGCCTGGTGGAGGCGACGACGTTCACCGCCTTCCTCAAGGACGGACATCGCGGGCGCGTCGACCCACAAGGCAACATCGTCGTGACCGTCGATTGACACCAACCTTCCCGAGCAAGGCATCATAAAATGAATTCACCTGTCATTCGCCTGGAGACGCCAACGCGCCGCGTCGATCCGTTCCTGATGTCGGTTCTCAAAAGCCGGTTCGAGGCCGTCGTGCGGGAAATGACGCTGGTCGTGATGCGGGCCAGCCGCTCGGCGGTGATCAAGAACGCCCGCGACCTGAGCTGTGCGATCCTGACCTATGATCACCGCCTCGTTTCCACCGAGGACGCGCTGCCGATCCACGTCATGTCGATGGATCTGGCGACCCGTCCGATAACGGAGTTGTTCGAGGATATCGCCGACGGCGACATCTTCCTCAACAACTGCCCATACACGGGCGGCACCCATCATGCCGACCTGATCATGGCGATGCCGATCTTTTTCGATGGCAAGCCGCTGTTTTGGGCCGTGGCGCTTTCCCATCACGCCGATACTGGCGCGCCGACGCCTTCGACCTATCTGCCATTCGCCAAGAACGTTTATGAGGAAGGCATCCACTTTCCCTGCGTGCGCGTGGTCGAACAGCACAGGGAGAAGCAGGACATCCTGCGCATCGGCATGATGCGCAACCGTGTTCCAGACATCTGGCTGGGCGACGTGCGCGCCCAGATCGGCGCCTGCAGGACCGGTCGACGCCGTCTGTTGGAACTGCTTGAAAAATACGGCCGCGACACGCTGCTGGATTTCGTCGAGGACTGGTTCGACTACGGTGCGCGCCGCGCCATGGCCGAAATCGCCAAATTGCCGAAGGGCAAGTTCTCCTACGAAGTCCGCCATGACCCGGTCCCCGGCGTGGCGGAGGAGGGCATCCCGGTCAGGATCACCATCGATGTCGACCCTGAAGCCGGCGAGATCACGGTCGACGTGCGTGACAACATGGATAACGTCCCTGGTGGTCTCAACCTTTCGGAAAACACCTGCACGGGCTCGTGCCGCATTGGCGTCTTCAACAATCTCGACGACGGCATCCCGCACAACGAGGGCGCCAAGAGCCGGATAAAGGTGTTGATGCGGGAGGGAAGCGTGGTCGGCAAACCCCGCTACCCCGTAGGCACCTCGGTGGCGACCACCAATGTCAACGACCGCTTGATCATCGCCGGCAATTGCGTGTTCTCGACGATGGGAGAACCTTATGGCCAGGCCGAGAGCGGCTCGCACCTGCCAGCGGGGATCGGCGTGATTTCAGGCAAGGATCCGTTCAAGGATGGGCAGCCCTACGTCAATCAGGTCTTCATTGGCTACGCCGGCGGCGGCGCGCGTCACGGCTATGATGGCTGGTTGACATATTGCGGTCCAGCGAATGGCGGCCTGATCGCGCTGGATTCCGTGGAGGTGGACGAATCCATGTATCCCATCATCATTGAATCGCGCGGCGTGGTGGCGGATACGCAAGGCATTGGCGAGTTCGAGGGCGCTCCCGCGGTGGGCGGTGTCTTCTATCCCGTCGACCACGAGATGACACTGGTCTACTCGGCCGATGGCACAACCTTTCCGCCGCGTGGCGTGCTCGGCGGCGGTGACGCCAAGGCCAGTCATAGTGCCAAGCGCGGCACGGACGGCAAGCTGGTGGAATTGCCGGCCTTCCATGAGGAGGCGTGTCGCGCCGGCGAGCGCATCGAGTTCGTTGCCTGTGGCGGCGGTGGCTACGGCGACCCGACCAAGCGCGATGTCCGCCGTGTCGCGGCCAGCGTTGACCGCGGCTGGCTGACGAGCGAAGCGGCTCGCCAATCCTACAACGTGGCCCTGGTGCTGGATGTCGAGCAGGGCGTCTGGGTCGTCGACCAGGATGCCACCGCGCGCCTCAGGGCGGCCTGAGCCAGTGCGAAGAGAGGTCGCCGGCATATGACCGGCGGCTTCGATCACGCCCGCTTGGCGGCCGCGTCCTGCTCGTCGAAATACCGCAACAGGTTCATGCCACCGCGCACGATGTCGCGTTCGATCGCCTTACGCGCCACCTTCTTGTTGCGGGTCCGGAACGCTTCGATCAGCGTTTCGTGCTCCTCCGCGCCGATATAGTCGTTCTCGGCCTGCAAATAATACACGTTGAGGATCGGGCCCATGGATACCCAAAGGCTTTCGATCTGCGCGATCAGCATGTCCATCTTGGACAGGCGGTAGACGCCGAAGTGGAATTCACGATTGGCGCGACGGGCGCGGTCAGCATCGCCGGACGTTTCGCCGGCCACGAAATCCCGATGGATCTCGACCAGTTTTGCAATGTCCTTCTCCGAAACATGCTCGACAGCGAGTTCGGCCGCTAGTCCCTCGAGCGCGATGCGAATGAGCCGGACCTGCCAGTAACGCGACCGGGTCAGCTCTGGAACGGTGATGAACCGCCCTGACCGCAGTTCCAGCGCCTGCTCGCTGACGAGCCTGAAACAGGCCTCGCGCACAGGCGTGACGCTGGTGCCCAGCCGTTGCGCCAGATCCTGCATCAACAGTCTTTCGCCGGGCCGGAAATTGCCGGCGATCAGGGCTTCGCGCAGCGAGATATAAGTTCTCGCCGACAGACTGCCTTGCTCGATTGGCTGCATCGTGCTCATGGTCCACCGCTGCAATCTTGGCCGCACCGAATCGGCAACGGATAGTGCGAGACGCTCTTATATCCTATAAGTCCGTTGCGAAACATGGCTAGGAGCTGGCGGGTTTCCCAGCGGAGAGCTTGCGCAGGATTGTCTCGATAACATCCAGTGACTTCTCAACCGTCGCCCGGTCATGGCTCCCTGACAGGTAGAGACGCTTGAGCGGAAGCGGCTGACCGATCAGCCGGTTCGCCACCATCTCCTTGCGGAATGCGAGATCGAAGACATCGTCGTTGCGCAGCAAGTCCTCGTAGTCGCGGTAAGGACCGCTGAGGAAATAGATCAGCCAGACCGAGCCAAACCCGGCGCTCTGCGCGGGCAGGCCGAGGCGATCGATAATTCCATCCAGCTGCGTGCGCATGAAAGCGCCGAGGGCAAACAGGCGGTCGTAGAAGCCTGGTTTCGACAGCTCGTCGATCGTCGCCTGCATGGCGGCGAGCGTCGACGGCGTGCCGTTGAAAGTACCGCCCATGAACACGGATCCTTCCCCGGTCCGGCCGACGAGCTCCATGAGATCGCGCCGACCGGCCACCAGGCCGACGGGATAGCCTGACGAGGCCGCCTTGCCGAAGGTCGCCAGATCAGGCGTGACGTCGGCGATCGACTGATAGCCGCCAAGCGCGTGGCGAAAGCCGGTGATGACCTCGTCGAAGATCAGTACGACGCCATGTTCGCTGGTCAGGCGACGCAGATCGCGCAGGAAAACATCCGTCGCCATCACCGACCCCATATTGTGAGCAATTGGCTCGATGATGATCGCCGCGACCTCGCCCGGATTGGCCTTGAGATAATTCTCGACGGCCTGGGCATCGTTGTAAGGCAGCACGATGGTGTGACGGGCGGCATCATCGAGGATGCCAGCACTGATGGGGTCGTACTTGCCGATCGCCTGCGCGTGCGACTGCACGTTCATGGCGACATAGTCATGCCAGCCGTGATAGCCGCCTTGGAACTTGATGATGCGCTTGCGACCGCTTGCGGCGCGGGCAAGGCGCAGGGCGTGATAGGTCGCCTCCGATCCCGAATTGCAGAAGGCGACGAGATCCGCGCAAGGGATGCAGTCGACCAGCGCCTCCGCCACCTCGATCTCCAGCCGCATCGTTCCCGCACCGACAAGATCGATGTCCTGGGAGACCGCAGCGATGCGTTCACGCACCGCCGGATGACAGTGGCCAAGCACATTGGCGCCGAAGCCGCAATGGAAGTCGGTGTACTGGTGTCCCTCGACGTCGTAGAGAAACGCACCCTGCGCCCGGGCAAAGACATGCGGTGCGCCGAGCCTGCGGCTCGGGCTGAGCAATCCGCCGGGCATCACCGCGCTGGCGCGCTCAATGAGTCGGGCGGTGTTATTCTGATCGATCATCACAATGTCAGTGCATGGCTATGGTTGTCCGCCGCTCAGCCGAGGGCTTCGCGGACGGTGGCCTCGATCCCTGCCGCGTCCAGCCGGTAGTGCTTGTAGAGATGTGTCGGCGGCGCAATCAGGCTGTATTCGTCGCGGATGCCATGGCGTATCAACCGCGCCGGGCTGCCCGCCTCAGCCAGGATTTCCGCCACCGCGCCGCCCAGACCGCCGAGGATATTGTGTTCCTCGACCGTCAGGATAAAGCGGGAGTGGGCCGCGGCCGAGAGCACAGCCTTGGTATCCAGTGGCTTCACCGTATGCATGTCGATCAGACCGACGGATTTGCCCGCCGCGCGCAGCGCGCGGTAAGCCTCGCGTGAGGGATGGACCATCGAGCCGCAGGCGATGATGGTCAGGTCAGATCCTTCGCCGTGAACGATCGCCTTGCCGAACTGGAAGTCGACGCCGTCTTCATAGACCACAGGGTCCTGGCCGCGGCCAATGCGGAAATAGATTGGCTGCGCATGATTGACAGACGCCTTGACCGCCGCCGCCAGTTGCGGGCCGTCGGCCGGCGCGACGACCGTGAGGTCGGCGATGCTTCGCATGATGGCAAGATCCTCCGTCGCATGGTGGGAGGTGCCGTAGAAGCCGAGTGAAATACCGGCATGATGACCGATCAGCCGTACCGGCAGAGCCGAATAGGCGACGTCGGTTCTGATCTGTTCGCAGCACAGCAGTGCGAGGAAAGAAGCGAATGTAGCGACGAACGGCATGGCGCCGGTGCTGGCCATGCCGGCAGCAGCCGAAACCATGTTCTGCTCGGAAATGCCAAATTGCGTGAAGCGTTCTGGAAAGCGCTGCGCGAACCGCACCAGCCCGTTGGAATATTGCAGGTCGGCCGTACCAACCATGACCGGATAACCCTCTTCGACCAGATCGATGAGCGCATTGGCCAGGTAACTCAGGCCAGGCGCGCGCGCGTTGATCTGGCGGTACTGCCAGGAGTTGGTATCGATCGGGCCGTTCATTGTGTTTTGCCTCCGCGCTTGATCTCTTCGGCGGCCAGGGCCTCGTCCGATGGCGCGAGATAGCCCAGATGCCAGCCGGGTTCGGTTTCCATGTAGCCAACGCCCTTGCCTTTGGAGGTCTTGGCAATGATGCAGACGGGCCGGGTGCGATCAGCCTCGGCCTTCAACTGTCGCAGCAGCGTCGCGAGCGCGACGACGTCATGACCGTCGACCTCGTGCACCTGCCAGCCGAACGCCGCCCATTTGTCGGCCAACGGCTCGATGCCGATGATGTCGTCGACCTGACCGTCGAGCTGGTATCCGTTGCGGTCGACGATGGCGATCAGATTGCCGGCCTTATGGTGGGCGGCAGATAGCGCCGCTTCCCAGACCTGGCCCTCCTGCATCTCGCCGTCGCCGAGCAGGACATAGACGTCGAAGCGCCGGTCTGCCGCACGGGCGCCGAGCACCATACCGAGACCGCCGGACAAGGCATGACCGATCGACCCGGAGCTGAAGTCGACGCCGGGCACCTTGCGCATGTCGGGATGATCGCCGAGCGGATTGCCGAGCCGGGTGTAGCCATCGAGAACGTCCTTGGAGAAGAAGCCCCAGTCGACCAGCAGCGGGTAAAGGCCGACCGCGGCGTGTCCCTTGCCCATCAGGAAGCGGTCGCGATCCGGCCATTGCGGCTCGCCGCGCCTGAGCCGCATCGCGTCATAGTAAAGCGTGGCGAATATCTCCGCGCAGGAGAACACCGACGAATAATGGCCAACCTTGGCGATCTGGATGAGGCGCAGCGTCTCGAGGCGTACGAACTCTGCCCTGTCGCGCAACAGGGCGATCCGCTCCGCGTCGGGTGGCAGGGCGTTGTTTGAAGGAGTGGGTGGGTTGGCCATTGGGCGTCACTCTCGGGGTCATTTTTTCTCGACAACTTATAAGTTATAAGATATTCCTCACCGAAGCAACCGCCTATCTGGTCGCAAGGAGAATTTTGATGAACAACGAATCGCGCGTGCTGGACATGGCCAGGCACTTTCATTCCCAAACCGATCCACGCCTGCATGAGGATCATGGTCCGTTGACGATCGTCGCCGGCGAAGGCGCGACCGTCACGGATGACGCGGGCAACCGCTATATCGAGGGCATGGGCGGACTCTGGTGCGCCTCGCTTGGCTTCAGCGACAGCCGGCTGGCTGTCGCTGCTGACCGCCAGATGCGCAAGCTCGCCGTCTACCACACCTTCAACCACCGCTCGAACGAGCCCACCGTCGAACTCGTCGAGCAGCTTACCGCGTTGGCGCCGTTCGACCACGCGCGCGTCTTTCTGGTCGGCTCCGGTTCGGAAGCCAATGACACGATGATCAAGCTCGCCTGGTATTACCAGGCCGCGCGGGGGCGTCCGGAGAAACGCAAGATCATCAGCAGGTTTGGCGCCTTCCACGGCAGTACGATCATGGGCGCGGCGCTGAGTGGGCTGCCGCACATGCACAAGTCCTTCAACCTGCCGCCGCTTCCCGTCATATTCGCCGCGCGGCCGTTCTACTATCTCGACGGTCTGCCGGGCGAGGCGGAGCATGACTACGCCACGCGCCTGGCCCAGGAACTCGAGGCCCTGATCCTGGCGGAGGGGCCAGAGACGATCGCCGCGATGATCGCCGAGCCGATCATGGGCGCCGGCGGCGTGCTGGTGCCGCCGGAGAATTATTTTCCAAAGGTTCAGGCGGTGCTGCGCAAATACGACATCCTGATGCTGTCCGACGAGGTGGTCTGCGGTTTCGGACGCACCGGAAATTGGTTCGGCAGCCAGACTTTTGGCATGGAACCGGACATGCTGTCGGTCGCCAAGGGGCTTTCATCCGGTCATCTGCCCATTGGCGGCGTCATTATCTCCGACAAGGTCTACCAGTGCGTCGCCGACGAGGCCCACAAGGTCGGCGTGTTCGGCCACGGTTTCACCTATTCCGGCCATCCGGTGACAGCCGCCGTCGCCGCCGAGGCGATCAGGATCTACCGCGAGATCGATCTCGTGAGCCAGGCGCGCCGTCTCGGCGATTATCTGCATGCAGCGCTCGCGGACGCGCTCAACGACCATACACTGGTCGGCGAGGTCCGCGGCCGCGGTTTTATAGCGGGGATCCAGATCGTCGAGGATCGCGCCACCCGTCGCGCCTTTGCGCCGGAGCTGCGAATTGGCACCGATGTCGAGCGGCGGTGCCGCGAGCACGGAGTCATGATCCGCAACATGGGCGACGTGCTGGCAATCTGCCCGCCCTACGTCATCGCCCCTAAAGAGATCGATTACATGGTTGATGGCATTCGCGCGGCTCTTGATGATACCGCGGCGGCCCATGCGCGGACTGACCAGTCGGCATGAACCCGCCCGGCGAGGCGGCGAGACGTCGCTGGAGGGGCCGGCCGCGCGAAAGGCGCTTGGGCAAGCGCGAGCCGCAGCCAGCATACAGGATCCTGATTGTCTTATCCGAACGGAGGCCAGACCATGCTTCAGAAAACCAGCCATTTCATGCGCCAGGCCAATCTCATCAACGGCGAGTGGGTGCAGGCCGACAGCGGACTGACGGTCGACGTCAACAACCCGGCCACCGGCCTCAAGATCGGCACCGTGCCGAAGTCGGGCAAAGCCGAAACCCGCCGCGCCATCGAAGCCGCCGCGGAAGCTTTCAAGACCTGGCGCAAGACGACCGCGCTCGAGCGCTCGAAGCTGCTGCGCAAGCTGCATGACGCGATGATGGACAATCAGGACGTGCTGGCCGAACTGCTCACCATCGAGCAGGGCAAGTCGCTGTTCGAATCGAAGGGCGAGATCGGCTCGGCCGCGGCCTATATCCTCTGGTTCGCCGAGGAAGGCCGCCGCACCTATGGCGACGTGGTGCCGTCACCCTGGGCGGATCGCCGCATCCTAGTGACCAAGGAGCCGGTCGGCGTCATCGCCGCGATCACACCGTGGAATTTCCCGTCCTCGATGCTGGCCCGCAAGCTCGGTCCCGCACTTGCCGCCGGTTGCACCGCGGTCGTCAAGCCGGCCTCGCAGACGCCGTATTCCGGCCTTGCCTGGGGGGCGCTTGCCGAGGAAGTCGGCTTTCCCAAGGGCGTCGTCAACATCCTGACCGGCGCCGCCGGCGAGATCGGCGACGAGATCTGCGCAAATCCGCTGGTGTCGAAGATCACCTTCACCGGATCGACCGAAGTCGGCAAGCTTCTCATTCAGAAGTCGTCCGTCACCGTCAAGAAGGTGTCGATGGAACTCGGCGGCAACGCGCCGTTCATCGTCTTCGACGACGCCGATCTCGAGCGTGCCGTCGCCGGCGCGATCACCGCCAAGTATCGCAATTCCGGTCAGACCTGCGTTTGCACCAACCGCTTCCTGGTTCAATCTGGCGTCTATGACAAATTCGTCGAGAAGCTCGCTGCCGCCAGCAACGGGCTGAAGGTCGGCTCCGGGCTCGAGGACGGCGTGCAGCAGGGGCCGCTGATCGACGAGAAGGCGGTCGAGAAGGTCGAAGAGCTGATTGCCGATGCGACGTCCAAGGGTGGCAAGGTTGTCGCCGGCGGCAAACGCCATGCGCTCGGCGGCTCGTTCTTCCAGCCGACCGTCATTGCCAACGCGACACCCAAGATGCGCTTCATGAAGGAAGAGATTTTTGGCCCGATCGCCCCGGTGTTCAGGTTCGAGACCGAAAAGGAAGCCATCGCGCTCGCCAACGACACTGAGTTCGGCCTCGCCTGCTATTTCTACACCGGTGATCTCGGCCGCGCCTTCCGCGTGATGGAAGGACTGAAATACGGCATGGTCGGGGTCAATGAAGGCCTCATCACCACGCCGGAGGCACCGTTTGGCGGCGTCAAGGAATCCGGCCTCGGCAAGGAAGGCGGACATCAGGGCATCGAGGATTACCTCGATACCAAATATGTCTGCATCGGCGGCCTCGGCTCTAGTGCGCCGGCTTTTCCCGTGTCTCAGAACGCGGAATGACGAACCCGCCGGTGATCCGGTGGAAAATCTTTCCGGTTCCGAGGAGAAGTGACCTAAGATCGTGAGCGCCCTATGCTCTTACGTTTCCGGAAAAAGCTTCCGGAAACAGCGCGTCCAGAGCGTCCGCCGGAAAGCGTAGGGACACTGGGCCCTTTGGCGTTTCCGACGCCAATAGTCCGAGCGCGATTACGTCATTGAACACTCGACGCGCCGTACGTTCGGGTAGTCCGCTAATACGGGATGCCTCGCCGCGGTCAAACTCACCGCGCGTGAGCGCTTCCTCCACGAGGCGGCCGGCTTCGGGCTTCAGACCACTGCGCTCCACATGCCGATACAGCCGCTTGGCCAACGTGTCGAGATCGAACAGTCCGGTCATGAAGCTCACCTGATCGATACACACCTGCAGGAACCATAAGGTAAAATCGCCGAGTGCGCGTTCGGAGAGGTTGCCACGTCCGTCGAGATCACCCTGGCGGGGCATATCGGCATGATCCATCATGCTCTTGTAATCCGTTCGGCTTTTCACGCCACGTGCCAAGCCTCGTGAGATCGACCACAGCCCGTGCGCGGCGATCCCGGCCTGAGGGCCATGGCGTGGCTCATCAATCGGCTGACGCGTCCGTTGCCGTCCGGAAACGGGTGAATGTAGTTGAAGCGGTGATGCGCGGCAGGAATGGTCAGGATGCGTCCGGCCTTGCCCAGCTTATCGAAGCGATAACGCATGGCAAAGTATTGCATGAAATCGTTGACGCGATCGCTCGAAGGCGGTTCATGCCGGCCGATGGCGACGTCATGCTCTGGCTTCGATCGCCACTCACCTGGCGCCATGACGAACTCACGGCCGGAACCTTGATGGTCAGCATGGGCGATTCCGCATCGCGGTAGAATTCCGCATGCAGCCATCGAAGAAAACCTACCGATGCCGGTTCCGGCAACTGCCCATCGGCAGCCAGGCGGTCGATCTCGGCTTGCACGCGAACGTGCGCGGCCGCCTCGAGCTGTAGATTGCGGCGGTTCTCGTCTCGATCGAAATTCCGACCAGCGCCCGTTCGATGTCGCGCGGGCGCGCATCGTGGCCTTCGATCAGGTTGCTGTAGTAGGTGTTCATGATGCGCACGAGATGGGCGAGGTTGGCTGCGGTACGCGAGTGCAGGCTTTTGCCCAAAACAGCCGACGTCGCCAGGCTTGGACACAAATCGATGCTGCCGATGATGATCATGGCCGATGTTCGGCAGGCCTATCGTACTGACAACTACGCACAAACCGTAATTGGGGGAGCCATCTGGCCGATGCTTTGGCCGATCTATGACGATCGGCCGGACTCAGACAGGTTCGAGGTGGAAAACAGGCAGCTTTAGACATGGTTCTGCCTCGGCCAGCGCAAGATTCGCCTGGAGCTTCGCTTATGCTGTGTGAGCTTGTTCTCTCGCGCCCGAATTCCCCATGGATGGCCCAAAAGCAGGCGATCCATTTGTCATTTTTAAGTGCGTCGGACTGCCAGTTGATCGCGTTCTGACCCGACTGGGAGTTCAAGTTTGACCTGAAACTGACCGGGTGCTGGATGGCAGGCTTCATCCCCACCGGTCTGATATGAAACAACGTCCGGCCCCGAAGGCTAGGCTGCAATCTCGTATGGCTTCTATGCGCCGTTCTCTTGGAGCGTGTTGCGGGCTTGGTCTGCTCAACCTCGGAGCTCAACGCTTCACGGCGTTAGGATGAGCGTTCGAGGCGCAGGATTACTGCCGACACTGCTCTTCTTGTTCGCATTGGGCAGTTCCCGTTGGAAGCTTCCATCTTGCCGACTGCTGAGTTTGGAGTCGCCGTAGCTGTGAAATCGGAAAGAAGCCCATAGGCAACGTTTGCCGCGACGCTACTGAGAGCTGGTCACCGGGAGAGCCGAAGGTAGAACGAAGTTGTCTCGTTGAGCTTGTATGTGGCGCTCAGCATAGAAGGCCCAGTTCCCACCCCAAGGCTTATACAAACCGCCACCGTTTGCGCCGATCGCGTTCATGGCCTCGTCCTTTTGGCAGAGATCACCACGGTCGCTAGCTGGCGAGCAAAGTCCGTCCCAGCGCTGCATTATCTCGTCGGATCCGGCAAGCTGGCAGAATTTCCCAGGCGGAGCTGACGGGGAGGGATGGTGGGAATAAAACGGTGCGCGTGAGGTCTCGGCGGGAACAGCCAAGACATCTAAGCGGAACGGACTGGCATAACGCAAAGACACAGGCGAGCTCAGCGGCAAGGTGGTTTGTTATCACCATGGGACGCCTGCCGCGTCAAACGGTGGTGTCGTGGGTCGAGACGGCGAGGGCAGCGGTCGCCATGCGCCCCGACCGGCTTGCCTTGTTCGGCTACTCGCATATCCCATCCCAAATAAAGAACCAGCGCCTCATCGAGGCGGAATTTCTTCCCGACAGCGCTGCCCGCGCTGAACAGTATGCGGCTGTCGCCGTGAGGCTGATTGCCGCCGGCTACCGACAGATCGGGCTCGACCATTTCGCCTTTCCGCACGACGAGCTCGCGCTGGCACAGGAAACAGGTCGCCTGCGACGTAACTCGTTGGGCTACTCGGCTGACACCTGCAGAACCCTGATCGGTTTCGGCGCGTCGGCTATCGGCCGCACCGGCCAGGGATACGTTCAAAACGAAGTTACACGGGATTCCTACATCCAGCACATCGCAGCTGGCCGACTGGCTACATCGAAGGGCCATCGCCTCACAGACGACGACCGCGTGCGAGCCGCAATTATCGAGCGATTAATGTGCGATTTCGAGGCTGACGTGCCGGCAATCTGTGTCGCCCACGGATCTGATCCGATCCGTCTTCGCGGTTCAGATGAGCGTTTGGCGATGCTGGCCAAGGACGGAATAGTGGACTTCGAAAACGGTCTTGTCCGCGTACGGCGGGAGCATCGCTTTGGGATTCGCGCTGTTGCTGCCGCATTCGATGCTTTTAGAGATGGCCTTACGTATCCCGCAGGTGAGGGCAAGCAGACACACGGAAGCTAACACAGGGGGTATCTTTTGCCGGAGAGAACGAGCTGCCATCGTGCGGTGCCCGGTTAGTAGTGAAGCGCCGTAAAATGTCGACATAGGCGTTGGTGAACTGGACCGAACGACGAGAACAGCCTATCCAGTGTGTTGTCGGCAGTTAGTTCGAAAGTCCTGCTACACCCGATCCGATGCCTCTCAACGCCGAGGCCGCACCTCCGTGCCGAAGCCGGCCTTCCCAATGGTGGGTCGAGCCGTCGCTTACCCCGTGCTTGCCTCACAGATCCGCGACCGAGAACCCAGCCTCATGCTCCCGCCCTGCCGGGGCCTAGGTCAATCTAGCATGAAAGGAACACGTCGGAACCTTGGATATCGCTTGCCCGGCCGGGCGGCGATAGCCTTGTCGGGGCAGCGAGGAGCCGTAGCCGATGATGAACGCACAGGAGAAGTCTGGCGTGAATGGGGCGATGATTGTCAAGCTTTGCTCTCGAGTCATTTCGTCAACCATCTTGCGTGACCGATTGGCGACCATCTCCTCGTCCCGACCTTATATTACCCGTTGCCTGTCGCCGCCAGCGCGCAGTGACTTGTCAAGGATGGAGGCCCGCAGACCCCATCGCGCGGCGACTTGTCCTTGACGGTCACGAGCACGGCGGCAGGTTTGCCGTGGTCGGGGAGCCCTTCCTTGGGCGGAGCCACGACAGTGTTCGAGGGGAACTCGCCATGAGCCGGGTGCGCAGAGATCGTCCGACGCTCTTGTATTTGCTGGATCCCAGCCGGCTCCGCCTCCGACTGCCTCGGTAGCTCGGCATCCTGAGCGCGTCGGCGGCATCATGCCATTATCATCCTACGAATTGCATGCTCCATCGTCCTGGACGAGACCGGTTTGGCTAGCCAAAGGACGAAGGTCTGATTACCAGATGTGATCGGCATGGGGTCGCTTCCACCAACGACGATGATGGGCACCGTCATCAGGGTGGTACGTACGGCTTCGGGCTGTCCTGGCCCGAGGAAAGTCGCTTTATCGAAAATTAGGAGGTCGGCTGCCTTCCCGCTCTCGATCCAGTCGCAAAGACTCTCGAAGGTCGCGAAGCCGACCGGCTTATAACCCAGCGCGGCGATCTTATCCTTGTAGATCTCCAACGCTGCTGGATCGGCGTCAACGACTGCAATGATTTCTCCGTTGCCAAGTGATCCATCGCATGGGCCGAAAGCGCTATCAGCTCTGACCTGCTCCTCAGCGCAGGCCGGTAAGTAGAGATCGAAGCGTGTACCTCGGCCAACAGCCGAGGTGACGTCAAGGCATCCTGCGAGCGCGCTCACATGGCGGTCCACTGCAGCAAGACCCAGTCCGGTCCCGCCGACGCGAGAGCGCGTGGTAAAAAAGGGCTCAAAGATATGCGGAAGCACCGAACTTGCGATTCCTTGGCCATCGTCGCTGATGGAGAGGAGAACGTAATCTCCCGGTTTCAAGGTGCCCTTAGCCACGGGCTTCGTTTGACAGACGTGAGCGCGAGAAACGCTAATCTCGACACGGCCCTCATTCAAGAGAGCCTCCGACGCGTTCTTGCATAGATTCATAAGGATCTGCTGTATCTCGGTCGGGCTGCCCTCGATCACCGTTTGCCACTCGTTGATCTTGAAGTTCAACTGAACATCCGCACGAAGTGTAACCCGCAGCAATGGCGCGAGATCCATTACACTCTCCGAGACGTCGAAAGGCATCGTCACGCGCTTCCGATTTCGGCTTAGTGACAAAATTTGATCAATAATCAGTTTGGCTCGGTTGCTGGCCAAGATAATTTGGCCGATGTGGCCCCGAATTCTCGAGGGGCGACGCACAAGACCTTTAGCCATCTCTGCGTAGCCGACTATTGCTCCTAGAACATTATTGAATTCATGTGTAACGCCGCTTGCGATTGTGCCGACAGCCGTCAGCCTTTCCGCATGCTCCCATCGACTCTCAAAAAGGTTACGTTCCGTGTGTACACGTTGCATTTCAAGATGGTTGCCTAAACGCACAGTAGCGCTCGCCAGAACCAGGAGGTCGTCTGTGGAGGGTGGTGAGCGATCTCCTTCAAAAACAAGGATACAAACCGCAGCCTGCTGATCGGAGGCCCGGCAACCAACAATTTGACAAACACCGGTAGTGCCTACGGCAGTCCGAACCACTTCCGACGCCGGAACGACGCGAAACACTGGCTGTTCCGGGTGTACAAGTGAGACGACTTCATGGATTAGCGTGGCGTTCCAGACGCGCATGCGCTTGTTCGCGACAAAGTACTCGGTATTCCTGCTGATACTCGGATCCACCAGAGCAAGCGCGCATTGATCCGCATCGAAAACGCATTGAATGAGTCTAAGCGCCGCTTCGGTGGAGAAGCGCCGCGAAGCCTTCGTTGCTTGACTGTCGATGAAACAAGCTTCGATCTCACTCATCGCCGCTTCAAGCTCTAACCGCCTTTCCAACCGGTTCGTCCGCACATGCAGCGTGGAGGCTCGAATGGTCGCAAACAAGCAGAGGCATATGGACACCAAGCCAAAGAAAAGCCGTGTACGCTGCGCTTGCGCGCTGGCGAAGCTGTAGGCTTTCAGATGTTCTCGCTCCAATTCGGCAGCCTTGGCGAACGTGTCGAAGGATGGGATCCGATTGACAGCGCGGTCCAACCTCAACATTGAGGACAGGATAGCGCGGCCCTCGCGGGCAACATCCTCCGTGACTTGGTCCTGGCTAGGAGGAAGTCGGCGGAGAGACTGATCGATTTGTAATGCGAGGCTGAATCCCGGTCTGGCCGAAAATTGAAGGATCAGATTGGAAAATTCAGGCCTGTTCGACACTCCCCCCCAAAGGCGATTAGCCGAGCGAGCAAAGCGTACGAGAGAGCTTTGCAGAAGCTCATTTTGCGCGGCCGAGTTCGAGATGGCAGCTTCTGTGTTTTCGAGGGACTTTTTGAGCTGTGCAACCAACCTGGAGTGCACCCCGGAGCTCTCATTGGGCGAAATCTCAACAAGGCGTTGGTAGTTTTGAAGGTTCCTTTTTAATGCTTGCCCGGTAGAAGCAACGGAACGGAAGTCCAATACCATGTCGGCGCGGGCGACGTCTCGCTGGAGCAATGCGTAGTTGATCTGAATCGTCCGCAGTTCGCTTAGGACCGCCTCGTTGATCTGGGGGTCTTGCCACTGTATCGCGACCAAGAGCGCAACCGAGGCCACTAGGGCCATTACAGAAGCTTTGTCGGTACTGAGCCATTTTTCCCAAACGAACGGCGTTTGAGCCGCGGTGCGTGCCTTGCGAAGGTCCGAGTTGAATTCTAGCTCCCCATCGCGTCGGTGTGCGGCCGGATGCTGCTGGAACAGGAAAGCCAAGTGTACCTCTCCCCTCAAACAGGCGGTGTAGACACCGTTGCACTCTGCCCCCATGGCCCGCTGACCTTCCATTGATTCGCGGGCGTTTCGACCTCGACGGCGAGGCGGCAGCACAAGGCGGGCAACTGATCGCAGTTTTCGGAACTGGTCTTCCGAGAGATCATCGAAGGGGCATACAAGCGCACGCCTGCAGCAGCCGAGGATGATACCGGCCGGTCAAACGCAACTGGCGAGGGCCGGATCTGCTGTTGGCTGGCAGCTAACACTGGCGGGGCGGCGGCCTCAACTACGGCGTGCCTAGAGCCGGCTGCTGCGAAAGCGTCCGACACGCTTCCCTTGGGGTCATCCCGTCCAGCGGGCATTCTTGGATCGCTGAAAAAAGACGAGGCGGCTTGATGATCCTGCCCTCGCTGAAGCACCTCGCGAAACCCCTTTTCCAGTCGCAGAAGCTCCTCTGGACCGGTAGGCGGCTCGTCAGCTCGACCATCGAACAGCGGCCGGAGCGCCTCGGACACGTGCTGCTCAAAGCCCACTCGCCGGGCCTGGACCGCTTGCCCGTCTTCCAAGCCGGCGTCCTGCACCTGCGACAAAGCTGTTACACGGGATGGATTACTATTTCGCGGGTTCATACTAGCCTCACATCAAACTGTATCGTCAAAGTCCTGCGCCAATTCACACAGCGGGTCATCGAGTTGAGATTCTGCGGAGAGCGCCTCCTCTGCTCCCGTCAAGGGCGCCGGCTCCGGGAGGGCGCCTGTCTGGCTTTCAAAGATGCGTTTCAGAATGCGATCCGAAAAATATCGCACCTTCCTCAATTTTAATGGTGGCAGACCTTTGATGAGAACAATCTCGTAGTCGTCATCGAGCAGCCGAACCTGTTCGGGACGCAATAGCGGTGCACCTTGATGTGAATTCTGAATGTTCCAATCGAACGTTCGCGCCTGGCTGTAGGAAATCGATTGGGCTTGAAATGTGAATCCACCGATAGCTTTGGAAATGTAGTTCGGAGTCTCGTCATCTACCTCGATGTTCCTAGAAGCGCGCCGGCAGCCCGGGCGGGGGGCTTGGGGTTAGACTGCCAGCGCACGCCACTCATAAAGAGCGGCCTCTTTTCGCGGTTCGGACACCCATAGTCAACCCGGCAACGTCTGGATGCCCGCTGTGCTTTTTGCAGAGCGGCGATGCCGGGCATATCGGCCGATCCTGTCTAGGATGGTGTGGCCACTCTCGTCGGCCGAGTTGATGCTCCAGCCAGTATCGCCTTGCCGACCAGCATGAGTTCGCCGTTAGCAATCCATTGTTGCGGGCGTTCCAGTCACGGCCTTCCATTCGGCGATGGCTTGCAAGCGATGAACATGTATGGCGAGAGCAGAACGTTTGGGGCGGGGGACGAAGAGGTTGCGGAGGGCTGACAAGGTCGAGACGAAGCGTTGCAGGCCTCCCGGCGATCGGACCCCTGCATCATCCGCTCCCGTTTTCGCGGCGGCACATGGGAATTCTCCGCTCTGTTGTTCAACCCCTTGTGCGACCGGTGCTCGACGTCCGGCATCATCTGTCGCTTTGCCGCTCCATACGAGCGAAGCTAGTCGGTGATCATGCGCTTCGGCGCGAGCCCCTGCTTCTTCCACAGCCGCGTCAGCAAGCGCAACCTCTCGCAGGGTGCGCTCTCAGAGTTCGTTCCTGCGCAGCGGCCTTGTTATCTCGATACTGGATAAGCGTCTACGAACCTACGCGCCGCATAACGAGCTTTGTTGCGCTGGTCGGTTGCGAAGGGTGGCTCTATGCATCGCAGTGGCGGACGCGAAATCCTCACCATCCTTCTGCATCGCGCTATTTGGCTTGCCGAACACCCAATTTCGCCGGCACGCTGCCGCTGAATACGATGATCATCTCGCATTCTTGCTATGGAGACTGTCGTCCTTCCTGGGCACGCGGCTGACGGCGACGAAAGCGGGTTTATTCATGCAACACCCCTTTTTGGCAGGCAAGCTGGTGGACTTCGGGATGTCGGGGGCGAATATAGCGAAGACTCCCGCCGCTCGCTGATGCATTCTGGACGCAACCGCATCGAGCCGATGTGTTCGAGACGCTTCGCGGCTGCAGTCGCCGAACGATGGCGTGGTTATGCGACCTGTTCGGCATGGCTACCCCCGTCCAGTCAGGCGTTCACGAAGGTGTTTGTCGAGAGTTCGTGGAGAAAGTCCGCCACTTATCGTTGGCGAGGGCTTTGCTCCGGAGTGGCGATCGGTGCGCTGATCGACAGGCAGGCTCTGGCCAAAATCGAATCCCATGCCGTCGCGAAAGGCCGCAGAATCGATGCGGGGGCAAACGCATCGCGCGAATGGCACGTCGAACTATCGGTCCGGTCTCCAGCGAGATGACCATCGCGCAAGAAAGAGACATTCGGGCGGCTGGCGCCTGTGATTGCTTCGACGATGCGGATAGGTCGTGCATGAGGCCAACGACACGATCTACGGCCTTCCCCCACATTTGTGCCTCAAACGGAAGCGTGTTTGGCGTGTCGCCGAGGCCTTGGAATATGGCATAGTGGTATGAACACGGGACGCATGTCGTCGGAAGCCGCGCCTTTCGGCCGAGTGAAGCAGTCCGGCATCGGGCGGGAGGGTTCCCGCCATTGCCTCGAGGACTACCTCGAAATGAAATACCTCTGCACGGGCGGCATCTGAAGCATGGGCTTGCAGGGCTCGCAGACCGGTAAACCAGCGAGCCATCTCCAAATATGTGAATTGTGGATTGCTCCTCGACGGGAGCTGAGGGGCGGCTCCGCAAGCCTTACGACGCTCTTTGCGAGCCGTAGCTGCCGAGCTGGCAAAAGGCCGGGCTACGTCGCGCCAGCGCAATCGGCGCGCAGAAAATTAGGCCTACCCGCTCCGGGACCGCGGACCTCGTCAGCTTCTCGTAAGTATGCCCGAGTAGGTTGCTCAGCTGATCTGTGGACGTGAGGCTAACGTGAACCGGCACAAATTTGACCTATCCAATGTAACAGGTTGGCGGCAGGTGCAGCCCCCGGCATCTCAAGAGCAAGCGGCACAGGCCGGGCAAGAGGGCTTTGAGCAGCGCTCGGGCGAGGCGCGCCAAGCCGCTGCCCAAATTCCCGCCCCCGGCGTTCCGGCTCTGCCAGACCCGTTCCATCCTCATCCGTCTCACGGAGACCTGAGCCTCATCGAAGGCGCGGCCCCATGGGAAGCGCAGCCCATGATGCAAGGGAGCGGACAAGAACACGCCGCGGCGCCGTACGCCGGAGGCAGTGGGTCGATGCTAGGTGCCTCGGTGCTGCAGCCGGGTCACTCAACGGCGCGCCATCATCATGCGCCGGATTCGTCAGTGGGTGATCTGAATCCTTCCGCACCGTTCGAGTTGCGTGACCATGCTCGTTCCCCCGTGCCGGCGGCGGTGCAGCCAGATCCTCCAGTAGTGGTCTCCGACGGTCGCGGCTGCAAGCGTCCTCTTTATTCCAACGATGCGACCGTTGTCGAAGGGCTGAGGTCACTCTACGCGGGTAAGGCCAAGGAGGAAACGGTCAAGCGCCATGTAAATTCTCTTTACGGCTTTGGTCGTTGGCTCTTTAAAAATAACAAGCCGGGATTTGCTGCTCGGCTTCACGAGGAGTCGCTGGATGAAGATCTCAAGGAGTACGAGAGCAGTGGTGGCTCCTCGACTGTGGCTGTGGCACTGCGTCGTCTCAGAGAGTCGGCGGGCGGAGTGCCAATGGTGGGCCGCGCTGTCCTGAATCCCGACCCTGCCGACGCCGTGCTCATCAAAGAGTACAAAGCGGCTCTCATCAAAGAGTACAAGGGAGCGCCTGCGACCGGGCCGAATCGCCAAACCATTCACGACTATGGAGCTACTCTTAGACGTTTCAGTGAATACCTGGTTGAAAACAACAAGCCGGGGATTGCGGCTCGGCTTCACGAGGAGTCGCTGGATGAAGATGCCAAGCGCTATAAGGCCTCCAGTGGTGACCGGAGGATCATTGCACTAGCTCAACTCCGGAAGTTCCTGCCGTCCGCCGCACTCGGGCGCGAAATTGCCCTTGCTGCTCGTCCGGAAGACGCACTCGGCATGGAGGCTCGTGCCATTGGGGACGCCGCTGCGCAGCACAGCGGGCCGCAGAAGGCATTGGGTCGGCCAGAGAAGCTCCCTGGGGAAGCTAATGAAGACGCCGCTGTTCTGCCATCGTCTTTCGTACCAACTGGGCACCATCACCAAGCCTCGGATCCCGCAGAGTCCTTTCGTCCCCTGATCTGGCGCGACGGCGACCAGCGCGCGCCGGACGAGCGGATCGCTGCACAGGACAGGAGCAACCTGCTACCAAGCGAGGAGGTGCCACTGAGGCCACCGGAATTCGCTCCTCCCAGCTTGCGGGCGGGGAATTCCGCCTCGCCAGAGCTCTTTCCTGAGGGGATGTCCCCCGCGGTCGAAGGGTTTTTTGGTGTTTTCGGCGACCCCAGCGGGCGGGTGCTCGGCGCATTGCAATTGCTAGGCGACGAACATATCCACAGGGATTACCAGCTCCTGGAGCAGGAGTTGCAGGGGAACAATCCAGAACTCGCCGCCCGGACGCGGTTCGTGGATCCCCTCGTAGCCAATTATCATCTGCGCTTGGGCTCCGAGAGCGACAAGCTAAGCGCATTCCAGCGCATCGTCCATAATCAGAACGGTAACGACACAGCCGACTTCCTGTTCGTGCCAGTGAGCGATGGCGGTAAGACTCTTGCGGAGCGCGGCAAACATTGGTCGCTGCTGTTCGTTGATCGCAGCGACCGGGAACGGCCGGTTGCCTATCATTATGACTCCGTCAGCGGATGGCATGACAAGCTTGCAAAACACCTCGCAGAAAGGCTGGGCGCCAGCCTGGAGACCCGCGTGGACTTACCCCGCATCGCCCAGCAGAGCAACGAGTGGGATTGCGGAGTCTACGTGGTGGACGGCACGCGGGCGCTGGTTGGGCGATTGCAAAGATGGCAGCCAGACCTGCCAGACCTGAACCTCAACAACCTCGTCGTCAATCGGCAGGCACTACAAACCCGACTCATGGGTGACGATACATCTGGAACGGCAAATTATCTCACGAACTTTGAACTCATGGACCGACAGGCGCGAGACGCGGTTAAGGAAAGCCCCGTTGGGACGTTTCACCAGCGGATCAAGCGGCTCGGCCAGTCAGCGCGAGCGTTGCACGACAGAGCCCTGGCTCCAGTCGCGCCGGACCAAGGCAACCCAGACTCGGTGTTCGTACGGGACGTTGTTCCCGGGGAAACACGCCATCATCATGCGCCGGATTCGTCAGTGGTTGATCTGAATCCCCCCGCACCGTTCGAGTTGCGTGACCATGCTCGTTCTATGCCGGCGGCGGTGCAGCCAGATCCTCCAGTAGTGGTCTCCGGTCGCGACAAGCGTCCTCTTTATTCCAACGATGCGACCGTTGTCGAAGGGCTGCGGTCAGCACTCTATGCCGGTAAGGTCGGGGAGCGCACGGTCACGGACCATGTAAATTCTCTTCTCGGCTTTGGTCGTTGGCTCTTTGATAATAACAAGCCGGGATTTGCTACTCGGCTTGACGATCCGTTGCTGGATCAGGATCTCAAGGAGTACCAGCGCGAGAGTGGCTCCTCGAACGTGGCTAGAGCACTGGGTCGTCTCAAAGAGTCGGCGGGCGGAGCGCCAATGGTGGGCCGCGCTGCCCTGAATCCCGACCCTGCCGACGCCGTGCTCATCAAAGAGTACAAAGCGGCTCTCATCAAAGAGTACAAGGGAGCGCCTGCGACCGGGCCGAATCCCAAAACCACTCAGGACTATGCGGCTACTCTTAGACGTTTCAGTCAATACCTGCATGAAAACAACAGGCCGGGGATTGCGGCTCGGCTTTACGAGGGGTCGCTGGATGAAGATGCCAGGCGTTATTTGGACTCCAGTGGTAACCGGTGGATCAGTGCACTAGCTCATCTCCGGAAGTTCCCGCCGTACGCCGCACTCGGGCGCGAAATTGCCCTTGCTGCTCGTCCGGAAGACGCAGTCGGCATGGAGGCTCGTGCCATTGGGGACGCCGCTGCGCAGCACAGCGGGCCGCAGAAGGCATTGGGTCGGCCAGAGAAGCCCCCTGGGAAAGCTAAGCAGCTGAGCGAGATCGGCAATTCAGGCGCTCGCGTGCTGATGCAGGCCCCCACCCATCAAGTGGGTGCATTGGCATGGGAGGCGCAGCCCATGATGCTGGGGGACGAGCACCTGGCACCGCATACCGGAGGCAGTGGGTCGATGCTGGGTGCCTCGGTGCTGCAGCCGGGTCACTCAACGGCGCGCGATTCGTCAGTGGTTGATCTGAATCCCCCCGCACCGTTCGAGTTGCGTGACCATGCTCGTTCTGTGCCGGCGGCGCCTGCCGGGCCAGCGTTCGCCAGGGCTGAGGAGACGCCCTCCGCGGTTGGCGAGGCCGCGGTGGCCGAAAGGTGGGCTCGGTTGCAAAAGCAAATGGACGAACCAGTGCATGATCCCGGCCCTCAAGTGGATACATCGCCATGGGAGGCGCAACTCATGGTGCAAGGGAGCGGACAAGAACACGCCGCGGCGCCCTACGCCGGAGGCAGTGGGTCGATGCTGGGGGCCTCGGTGCTGCAGCCGGATCACTCAACGGCGCGCCATCATCATGCGCCGGATTCGTCAGTGGTTGATCTGAATCCCCCCTCACCGTCCGAGTTGCGTGACCCTGCTCGTTCTGTGCCGCCGGCGCCTGCCGGGCCAGCGTTCGCCAGGGCTGAGGAGACGTCCTCCGCGGTTGGCGAGGCCGCGGTGGCCGAAAGGTGGGCTCGGTTGCAAAAGCAGAAGGTCGACGCTGATTTGTCGGGATATTTCGACTCGATTCCGCACGCGGACCTTCTACGATCGCCATGGGAGGCGCAACTCATGACGCAAGGGAGCGGACAAGAACACGCCGCGGCGCCCTACGCCGGAGGCAGTGGGTCGATGCTGGGTGCCTCGGTGCTGCAGCCGGGTCACTCAACGGCGCGCGATTCGTCAGTGGTTGATCTGAATCCCCCCGCACCGTTCGAGTTGCGTGACCATGCTCGTTCTGTGCCGGCGGCGCCTGCCGGGCCAGCGTTCGCCAGGGCTGAGGAGACGCCCTCCGCGGTTGGCGAGGCCGCGGTGGCCGAAAGGTGGGCTCGGTTGCAAAAGCAAATGGACGAACCAGTGCATGATCCCGGCCCTCAAGTGGATACATCGCCATGGGAGGCGCAACTCATGGTGCAAGGGAGCGGACAAGAACACGCCGCGGCGCCCTACGCCGGAGACAGTGGGTCGAGGCTAGGTGCCTCGGTGCTGCAGCCGGGTCACTCAACGGCGCGCCATCATGATGCGCCGGATTCGTCAGTGGTTGATCTGAATCCCCCCGCACCGTCCGAGTTGCGTGACCCTGCTCGTTCTGTGCCGCCGGCGGTGCAGCCAGATCCTCCAATAGGGGTCTCCGGTCGCGACAAGGGTCCTCTCTATTCCAACGATGCGACCATTGTCGAAGGGCTGAGGTCAGCATTGGAGAGCACGGTCAAGCGCCATGTAAATTCTCTTCTCGGCTTTGGTCGTTGGCTCTTTGATAATAACAGGCCGGGATTTGCTGCTCGGCTTCACGAGGAGTCGCTGGATCCGGATCTCAAGGAGTACGAGAGCAAGAGTGGCTCCTCGGACGTGGCTAGAGCAGTGGGTCATCTCAAGACGTGGGCGGGCGGAGCGCCAGTGCTGGACCGCGCCGCTGTCCTGAATAATCCCGACCCTGCCGACGCCGCGCTCATCAGAGATTACACAGCGGCTCCCATCAAAGAGTACAAGGCAGCGCCGACCGGGCCGAATCCCGCTACCATTCAGACCTATGGATCTGCTCCTAGACGTTTCAGTGAATACCTGGTTGAAAACAAAAAGCCGGGGATTGCGGCTCGGCTTCACGAGGGGTCGCTGGATGAAGATGCCAAGCGCTATAACAACTCCGGTGGGATCAGTGCACTAGCTCATCTCCGGAAGTCCGAACTCGGGCGCGAGCTCCCTGGGAAAGCTAATGAAGACGACGCTGTTCTGCCATTGCCTTTCGTGCCAACTGGGCCCCATCACCAAGCCTCGGATCCCGCAGGGTCCTTTCGTCCCCTGATCTGGCGCGACGGCGACCAGCGCGCGCCGGACGAGCGGATCGCAGCACAGGACAGGAGCAACCAGCTACCAAGCGAGGAGGTCCTCATCAACCGTGAGCATGATACAGCGGAGTTGAGACCAGCGAAGAGGCAAAGGACCCCGAACAGTCGTCTGCAGGACGTTGCCACTGAGCCGCAGCTGAGCGAGATCGGCAATTCAGGCGCTCGCGTGCTGATGCAGGCCCCCACCCATCAAGTGGGTGCATTGCCATGGGAAGCGCAGCCCATGATGCAAGGGAGCGGACAAGAACACGCCGCGGCGCCGTACGCCGGAGGCAGTGGGTCGATGCTGGGTGCCTCGGTGCTGCAGCCGGGTCACTCAACGGCGCGCCATCATCATGCGCCGGATTCGTCAGTGGTTGATCTGAATCCCCCCGCACCGTCCGAGTTGCGTGACCATGCTCGTTCTGTGCCGGCGGCGGTGCAGCCAGATCCTCCAATAGGGGTCTCCGGTCGCGACAAGGGTCCCCTCTATTCCAACGATGCGACCGTTGTCGAAGGGCTGAGGTCAGCTTACGCGGGTAAGGTCAAGGAGAGCACGGTCAAGCGCCATGTAAATTCTCTTCTCGGCTTTGGTCGTTGGCTCTTTGACAATAACAGGCCGGGATTTGCTGCTCGGCTTGACGAATCGTCGCTGGATCAGGATCGCAAGGAGTACGAGAGCAGGGGTGGCCCCTCGGAGTACGAGAGCAGGGGTGGCCCCTCGATCGTGGCTAGAGCACTGGGTCGTCTCAAGACGTTGGCGGGCGGAGCGCCAGTGGTCGACCGCCCTGTCCGGAATCCCTACCCTGCCGACGCCGCGCTCATCAGAGATTACACAGCGGCTCTCATCAAAGAGTACAAAGAAGCGCCTGCGACCGGGCCGAATCGCGGTACCATTCAGGTCTATGGATCTACTCTTATACGTTTCAGTGAATACCTGCATGAAAACAAAAAGCCGGGGATTGCGGATCGGCTTCACGAGGGGTCGCTGGATGAAGATGCCAAGCGCTATGTGAACTCCGGTGGTAACCGGAGGATCAGTGCACTAGCTCATCTCCGGAAGTTCGCACCCGGGCGCGAAATTGCCCTTGCTGCTCGTCCGGAAGACGCAGTCGGCATGGAGGCTCGTGCCATTGGGGACGCCGCTGCGCAGCGCAGCGGGCCGCAGGAGGCATTGGGTCGGCCAGAGAGGCCCCCTGGGAAAGCTAAAGACGGGCGGGTGCTCGGCGCATTGGAATGGCTAGGCGACGAACATATCCAGAGGGATTACCAACTCCTGGAGCAGGAGTTGCAGGGGAACAATCCAGATCTCGCCGCCCGGACGCGGTTCGTGGATCCCCTCGTAGCCAATTATCATCTGCGCTTGGGCTCCAAGAGCGTCATGCTAAGCGCATTCCAGCGCATCGTCCATAAGAACGGCAACGACACAGCCGACTTCCTGTTCGTGCCAGTGAGCGATGCCGGTACGACTCGTGAGGAGCGCGGCAAACATTGGTCGCTGCTGTTCGTTGATCGCAGCGACCGGGAACGGCCGGTTGCCTATCATTATGACTCCTACAACGGATGGCATGACCCGCTTGCAAAAGAGCTCGCAGAAAATCTGGGCGCCAGCCTGGAGACCCGCGTGGGCGTATCCCGCATCGCCCAGCAGAGCAACGTGGTGGATTGCGGAGTCTACGTGGTGGACGGCACGCGGGCGCTGGTTGGGCGATTGCAATCGCAGCCAGATGACCTGAACCTCAACAACCTCGTCGTCAATCGGCAGGCACTACAAACCCGCCTCAGGGGTGACGATACATTCGGAACGGCAAATAATCTCACGAACTTTGAACTCATGGACCGACAGGCCCGAGACGCGGTTAAGGAAAGCCCCGTTGGGACGTTTCACCAGCAGATCAAGCGGCTCGGCCAGTCAGCGCCAGACGTTGCTCCCGGGGACCCATTTAAATTTCAAAGTCTTGAGAGCAAGGGGGACGCCGCTGCGCAGCACAGCGGGCCGCAGGAGGAATACAGTTGGCCAGAGTATCTTCCCCCTGGGAAAGCTAATGAAGACGACGCTGTACTGGCATCGTCTTTCGTGCCAACTGGGCCCCATCACCAAGCCTCGGATCCCGCAGGGTCCTTTCGTCCCCTGAGCTGGCGCGACGGCGACCAGCGCGCGCCGGACGAGCGGATCGCAGCACAGGACAGGAGCAACCAGCTACCAAGCGAGGAGGTCCTCATCAACCGTGAGCATGATACAGCGGAGTTGAGACCAGCGAAGAGGCAAAGGACCCCGAACAGTCGTCTGCAGGACGTTGCCACTGAGCCGCAGCTGAGCGAGATCGGCAATTCAGGCGCTCGCGTGCTGATGCAGGCCCCCACCCATCAAGTGGGTGCATTGCCATGGGAAGCGCAGCCCATGATGCAAGGGAGCGGACAAGAACACGCCGCGGCGCCGTACGCCGGAGGCAGTGGGTCGATGCTGGGTGCCTCGGTGCTGCAGCCGGGTCACTCAACGGCGCGCCATCATCATGCGCCGGATTCGTCAGTGGTTGATCTGAATCCCCCCGCACCGTCCGAGTTGCGTGACCATGCTCGTTCTGTGCCGGCGGCGGTGCAGCCAGATCGCCCAAAAGTGGTCTCCGGTCCCGACAAGGGTCCTCTTTATTCCAACGATGCGACCCTTGTCGAAGGGCTGAGGTCAGCACTCTATGCCGGTAAGGTCGGGGAGATCACGGTCAAGCGCCATGTAGATATTCTTTTCGGCTTTGGTCATTGGCTCGTTGAAAATAACAAGCCGGGGATTGCGGATCGGCTTCACGATTCGTCGCTGGATCGGGATCGCAAGGAGTACGAGATCTGGGGTGGCGGCCCCTCGGCCGTGGCTGGGTCACTGGGTCGTCTCAAGACGTGGGCGGGCGGAGCGCCAGTGGTGGGCCGCCCTGCCCTGAATCCCCACCCTGCCGACGCCGTGCTCATCAGAGAGTACACAGCGGCTCTCATCAAAGCGTACGAGGCAGCGCCGACCGGGCCGAAACCCCGTACCGTTGAGGTCTATGGGTCTGCTCTTAGACGTTTCAGTCAATGCCTGGTTGAAAACAAAAAGCCGGGGATTGCGGATCGGCTTCAAGAGCGGTCGCTGGATGAAGATGCCAAGCGCTATATGAAAACCGCTGAAATCAGTGCACTAACTCATGTCCGGAAGTTCGCACTCGGGCGCGAAATTGCCCTTGCTGCTCGTCCGGAAGACGCAGTCGGCATGGAGGCTCGTGCCATTGGGGACGCCGCTGCGCAGACCGCGGCACAAGCTCATGGCCACGCAGGAGAGCAGGGACCCATCTCTCGAGCTCAACAAGTCGCGCCAGCGCCGTTTGAACGGCACTTGGGCAAGAAGCGCGAGGCCCAGGACGGACTGACGAGTACACTTGACAGGAGCAACCTCGTGAACAGCGGGGGCGTCATCATAAACAATGAACATTCCACAGCGCTGTTGAGACCGGCGAAGAGGCAGAGGACTGATAATCCGCAAAGCCGCGCCATGGGGCGGCAACTGAGCGAAGCAACCACGACGTCCATCAGCCAAGCCTCCGATCAAGCCCGAGCGGACCTAGTGGCTTCCTTCAGAAGCAGGGAGCGCTCCGACGCGGGGCGTTGAGCTCCATGGCTGGGGTCAAGCAGAACAGCTCTCTTGACGACAGAGGCGCTGATGCGATCTCCGGACCGGTAGCTCTCGCCGTAATTGATCAGGCTGGTACTGTTGGAAGGCTTGATCAGCCTCGTCACCCCAATCTCCAGCATAGCTCACTGTCACGCGGCCAACGTGCCTCCGTAGCTAACATCTACGTCAGCGTTGAAGAAGTAGCCTGCGCCACGGGATGTTTTGACCAGGCGAGGGTTGGCCGCATCAGCCTCCAGCTTTCGGCGCAAGCGCATGATTAGGACATCGA